>JBLFZF010000019.1:0-34025 GCA_047610145.1 Salibacteraceae bacterium
ATGGACAGCTTGTCCAACGTTATTGTAAAGGAAACAGATTTCGCTAATGACTCTATTGTTCAAGAAACTGTAAAGTATGCGCTGGAGTTGGACTCCATGCGGATAGCGACTTGGCAAACTGCAAATCTGATCTTTTTTGAAAATAATCGTTCTGGAAATCCTAGGAAAGGAAAACAGATATTCATTGATTTTCGCGAAAACGCAGAGAAAACTAATAATTACCACGCATTAGCTAAATATTACATCGAAGGCGGGGACAGTTATTTTTTTACTGAAAAATTCGAAGAAGCAATACGTAATTACGACATCGCTCAGGAATATGCCAAAAAGGCTAATAATGATAGACTAGAAGGCCTATCAAAGCTTTATAAAGGAGCCACTTTGACTTTTAATGGAGATTTCCAAGAAGCCTCTCGAACACTTCAGGAAGCCGCAAAGATTTTTGAGAACTCTAATGACACCTTGAATTTTATAAGCGTTAAAAACTCCTTATCCATTCTATATAGTCAGAACGCTTTTTATGTTGAGGCAGCAATAGAACGTAATGAAGCTATTGCCATTGCGATTGAGAAGAAAAGCTATCGCCATCTGACTTCATTTTATTTCAATGCAGCATCAGATTCAAGAAAACAAGAAAACTATACTGAACAAGTTATTTTTCTTAAAAAGGCTATTGAAGCCAACAAGAAAACACAGGCCCCGGATGTTTATATACCTATGATGTATTCAAGTTTGGTTGTGGGTTATGCAAAACAAGATAGTTTAAGCCTAGCCAGAATCTGGTTATCGAAGCTTGAAAAGAACCCAGAAAAGTATACTAAAGGAAGTAATAGAGACAGCTATTTGTTTGGACTAAAAAATATCAGTTTAGGTGAGAAAAATTATCGAAAGGCAGCCAAGGAAGGAGAAGAACATCTAAGGATTTTAAAGATTGGATCAAACTACGAGGAAATAAAATTTGCTGAAGAATTTTTGTCCATTGTCTACGAGAAATCTGGAGACACTGAGCTTGCCTACGAGCACTACAAAAATTATTCTACGATTCGAGATTCAGTTAATTCAGTTCTAAAACTTAAAGCACTATCCTATTATCAGACCCTTTATGAAACTGGAAAACGAGATGCTACTATTTTAAATCAGAAAAAGGACATAGTTTTATTCAATACTAACAGTAAAATTAAGAATCAATGGATGATAATTGGAGCTCTTGTGCTTCTTTCTTTCTTTGGAATAGTTTTGCTGACACGTTCTAGAAATACAGCAAAACGAAGACAAAGAATGCAAGAAGAGTTTTCGCGTAATTTGATTCAGACCAAGGAAGATGAAGTTACACGTTTAGCACGTGAATTGCATGACAGCGTGGGCCAAAAATTAATGTTACTTATGAAACAAACAAAGGATTATGGCGAGCCGAAGATGGAATTACTGGCACGGGATGCCTTAGATGAACTTCGAGGTATTTCTAGGAACTTGCATCCAGCTACATTAAATAGTCTGGGAATTTCACGCGCTATTGAGGCGCTGGTTAATGAAGTAGATTCATATTCTACTATTTTATTTACAAATGAAATTGAAAATATTGACGCGTTTCTTCCTGAAAATAAGGCGCTTCATTTGTACCGAATAGTGCAAGAAGTGCTTTCAAATATGGTTAAACACTCTGAGGCTAAGTCTGCTTCGGTAGTATTAAAAAATATAGCAAACGTTATTAATGTGGTAATACAAGACGATGGCAAAGGATATGATATTTCAGAAAAAACGAACCAAAGTGGTGTTCTAGGAGAGAAGATATTATTAGAACGATCGAAAATTATTCAATCTAAGTTGAAAATTGAAAGTAAAAAATATATTGGCACAACCGTAACCATTCAAATTCCTTTTTAAGCTTATGCAACGAAAAAATTTTTCCATTGTTATTGCAGACGACCATCCTTTGTTGCTTGGAGGGCTGAAAGAACAGCTCTTGTCTAATCATTATAATGTAGTTGCCGAGGCCTCAAACGGCATTCAAGCACTAGAGATAATTTTAAAACTTAAGCCCACTTTGGCATTTTTGGATATAGAAATGCCACTATTAACCGGGCTTGAGGTGATTAAATTGGCTAAGGAGAAGGAGTCTGAAACAAAGTTTATCGCTTTGTCATTTCATAAGGAGCCAATTTATGTAGCACAGGCAAAAGCCCTGCAGATTAGTGGATATCTTTTAAAGGAGGATTCTTTCTTGGAGATTGAAAAGTGTATGGAAGCGGTGTTGGAAGGCCGTGAGTTTTTTAGCAATTCTTTTGACACTTTTTCTTTAAAAAATGCTTCCGTCGAGCTAAAAAAACTACAACTCCTTACACCTTCAGAAATCACTATTTTAAAGTTAATAGCCCAGCAAAAGACCACCGCGGCTATTGCAGGTTCCTTGAGCGTATCTTCTCGCACAATTGAAAAGCACAGAAGTAACATCAAGTTAAAACTAGCTATTGAAGGACGGACTAACGTTCTGACTAAGTGGTGTTTAGCGCATAAGAACATCGCATTAAACCTCTAGGTGGTAAGAGGTGAAATCTACGTAGTAGTACGTATTTCATTATTGAATTTTTTAAGATAACTTGCAAGTTCAAAGTAAAGTACTTCTATTGGAACTACTGTAGTTTGAATACATATTTGCTAACCAAGTTTCAAGAACCCGATATGATGGATATCGGGTTTTTTTTGTCTAATTACCATCTAAATTCCCCTTCAACTTGTGAAACAA
Source organism: Salibacteraceae bacterium (assembly GCA_047610145.1). Classification (GTDB taxonomy): domain Bacteria; phylum Bacteroidota; class Bacteroidia; order Flavobacteriales_G; family Salibacteraceae; genus CAJXZP01. The sequence continues at coordinate 2,744 of JBLFZF010000019.1, forward strand.
TATTTGTTTTATTTCTTCCTAACATATTTTAGTTGTGTCTGCGCACAATTAGAACGAGTGCGGCATGAAGTATTTTCGAAACAAGATGGAATTGAGCTTGACAATATTGAAAGTTTGGCTTTTGATAATGACGGTTTTTTATGGTTGGGTGGTAGTATATTAGACAATCGATCTATCATCCTGAGTGATAAGAAATTGATGCTGCAACGATTTAATGGGCGTACATTTCACAGCATCCCAATACCAAAAGAATTAGAAATTGAAAGTGTAAAGCAGCTCTTTAAATGAGAGGATGGAAGGATTTACATCAATGACACAAAACGACTTGTCTTGTTGGATCCTTTTACGACGGAATTTCAAAATATTGCGATGCCCTATGATGGTTTTTTTATTGAATTTTCTTAGAATTAATACCCGAAATCTTCTTTGATTTGATCAGCCTTATCAAGCATCATATCAATGGTAATAAAATCTACTTCTTCTTTGTCGAAAGCACCTTGGAAGGTTCTCATGGCTTTTTTAGGCTCACCAACTTCTTCGTAGTAACGCCCTAAGTAATAATCTCCTAAAACCGTATCAGGGTAGTCCCTCTTCGCCATGGCAGCTATCTCACGAAGCGATTCCCACTGCTTCCTCTTTTCTGCAGCTGTTGCAGTGGCGATATAATCGTTCACGCGAATCGCGTTAGTAAGCCCGAATAGGTCTTCAATGGTTTTGTACTTATCTAGTAGATATTGATGAATGGGGGTTTCCATTTTTAAGAGTACGTCTTTAAATTCCTTCTTGCTTATTGGTCGGTATACCGCAAAAATTTTCTCAAGTGCATTTGGGATACCGCGCCCTACTAATGAATAGTGGGTAGCGCCTTCAAAATTGTCGTAATTGTAACTAAAATTATCACTGTTAATACCTTTTAATGAAGCGTTGAGTTCTTCAGCAGTTTCCATTAAGCCTTTAATATCGTCCGTTCCAGTGGCCAAATAATAGAATATTTTTGACTCGATCGCGGGGATTCTGGTAGGCAAACTCCCATCAATGGTTGGTGCCATGTCTGGACTTAGCACTATATAGCCGTTAAATAATGGTGGGTCCTTAAAGAGGTAGTAGTTGATAAAGTTGGCTGTGAAGTCATGACCAACTGCGATCACAAACTTCGCTGTACGGTAATTTGTGTCAATATACGGAAGCAGCTCAAGGCCAATAAATTCAAAGAAGTCTGCGCCCTTATTTGAAGGCAGGAAGTTGGTATCGTCATAGGCGCAATCTTCGTAACGCGTATCGTTCTGGATGATTCCTACAACAATAGACTCTGGCATATCCTCCCAATAACTGAAATAATCCACATTACCGGCCACGGGTTCGAATAAGTAATCTGCATCTAAGACAATAACAATCGGATAAACCTTTTCAGTATTAATGTCGTAATTTCTTGGCATTTGAATTTTCAACCGCCGTGTTTCACCTAATTTTATCGATGTGAATTCTTCATAAATTACTTGCGCAGACACTGGAAAGAGCATAAGCGTACAAAGCACCGTAAGAATTAATTTTTTCATGAGGGGTATTTTTTAGATGTGGAAAGATACTAAATTTTGAAAAAGTTATTTCAAATTTAAGAACGCCATCTGTTATAAAAAGGCAATATTAGAAATGAAAGCACACCAAAAAATACGATGGAGGCAATATTGGACGTCCAAACAATCCAACCGAAAGCCGTTCCTACGGTTTCGGGTATTCCTAGGATAGCAAGGATCCCAGCAACGAAGAAAGGGTAAATTCCGAAGCCACTATTTGTAAAAGCAAAGGAAAAGCTACCAACCACGAAGGTGATGATCAAAGTGCCCACACCTATGGCTGAGGTTTCGTCTAAGGCCTGTGTAGCCGTATAAAAAGAAAGTAGATAGAGTCCCCAAATAATAAAGGTGTGTAAAATAAACGGCCCTTTCTTTTTCATCTTTACAATGCTGAAAATACCTTCTTTTAATCCTCGAATAAATTTTAATAGTTTCTGACGTAATTTCGATTTAGAAAATTTCAGAAAAACTAAAAACATGAGTCCAAGAACAACCATCGCTCCTAAGGCTAGCAGTAATTTGGCAGGTTTAATTATGTCTGTGAAATAATCATACAAGACATCAAACTCCAGCGCTAAGGCAGTGAAGGTAAAGGCTAACAGAAAAATAAGGTCAACTACGCGTTCTGTAATGATGGTTCCGAAACCTTTTTCAAAAGGAATGTTCTCGTATTTATCCAATACAATGCCTCTGGTAACTTCGCCGCTTTTAGGAATGAACATATTCATTAAATAAGCAATGCAGACGGACATAAAGCTATTGGCTAAAGTGGGTTTATAACCCAAAGGGTCCATCATAAATAGCCAACGATACGAGCGTGATAAGTGGCTAAGTACGCTAAAAGTTACCGCAAGAAACACGAAGCCGTAATCTGCTTTTTTAAAGTAAAATGAGATTTCGTCTAATTGCTCTGGGCTAAATTGGGAATAACTGTACCAAATTAAAAAAACACCAAGCCCTAAAGGGATGGCAATTTTCAAAAATTTGGCGATAGGATTCTTCAAATTAGTTTAGTAAGTTGTCGTCATTTGGAAACACAAGAGAAGGCTTAAACTCCTTCGCTTCTTCTTGCGTCATGATCCCATAAGTGATGAGAATGAGTATGTCGCCTGGAGCTACTCTTCTAGCTGCGGCGCCATTTAAGGTTATCTCGCCACTTCGTCTCGGGCCGGGAATAGCATAGGTTTCAAGGCGTTCTCCATTGTTGTTGTTGACAATTTGAATTTTTTCGCCTTCAGTTATATTGGCTGCGTCCAGCAGATCTTCATCAATGGTAATACTTCCAATATAGTTCAGATCTGCACCTGTAACTTTCACTCTATGAATCTTAGATTTTACTACCTGTATAAGCATGGGGCAAAGATAAGGAGGTTTTTTGATTCCGAATCAAGTTCGGAATGACAATATTTGGAATGACAGGCATTAGTTTTAACCGCTCACTGCTACTGCCAACTAATTCAGTGCCATATTATCAATAAGGCGAATTTCACCGGCAAATGCAGCAATGAATCCGCGGTACTTATTGCCTTTTCGTATACGCTGCGCTGTTTTTAAGGTAGCAATATTGGCGATTTCAAAATACTCAATCTTCAATTGTTGGCTTTCTGAAAAACGTGTAGTAACATAGTTGTTGATTTCAGAAATGCTATGAGATTTGAATCGTTTTTCGACTTCTTTTAGGGTTTCTGAAATGAGGGTAGCAGCTTCAAATTGTTCAGAAGTAAGGCGCTTATTACGCGAACTCATTGCAACACCATTTGGTTCACGGACAATAGCACATCCATTTATTTTGACATTTAGTTTTTCAATTTGCGCAAGTTTTTTTACTATTTGTAGCTGCTGAAAATCTTTCTCACCGAAATAAGCATTGTCGGGCTGAATTGCTTTTAGTAACAGACCAACTACAGTCCCAACGCCATCAAAGTGTCCTTTTCTATGTTTGCCCTCCATCTCATTGGCAATACTTCCGAAGGAATAATGTTTAGAAACAATAGTTCCTTGATACAAATGGGCTGCGTTTGGGGCAAAAACATAAACGGGGCCATCTAGGGTTTCAAGCAAGGCAGTATCCTCTTTTAGCGTTCGTGGGTAGTTTTTTAGATCCCCCGGATTATCAAATTGGGTAGGATTTACAAAAATGCTTACAACAGCACAACTGTTCTCATCTAAGGCTTGCTGCACAAGATTAAGATGCCCGTGATGAAGTGCCCCCATGGTGGGAACAAAGCCAATTTTATTTTGGTTTCTAAATGGAGCTAGAGCGGTTTCAAGCGATTTTTTTGTGGTATGGACGTTCATAAAGTTTTGTTAACTCGGCGTAAAACTAACTTATTAAGGTCAATCTGCATAAAATTTCGTAATTTTGCGTGTTTTTAATAACAGCTGCAATAAGCATCTTTAATTGTAATTAAATATTGCAACACCCTCAAATCATTAGGGTCTTTAAAGAGTCTTGAACAACGCGAATAAAACTAAACTAGATGAAAGATAAAAGAGTCTTGTATGTGTCTTCAGAAGTAATTCCTTACCTGCCTGAGACCGAGATTTCTTCAATGTCGTTTGAAGCACCAAAAATGGTAAATAAAAATAACGGGCAAATTAGAATCTTTATGCCTCGTTATGGAAATATTAATGAGCGCAGACATCAATTACATGAGGTTATCCGTCTTAGCGGAATGAACTTGGTAATTAATGATTTGGACATGCCACTTATTATCAAAGTAGCCTCTATTCCGAAAGAGCGGATGCAGGTTTATTTTATTGATAATGAAGATTATTTTAAAAGAAAAGCGACCTACGCAGATGAAGAGGGGAATTTCTTTTCAGACAATGATGAGCGTGCAATCTTCTTTGCCAAAGGTGTTATTGAAACCGTGAAAAAATTAAACTGGTCTCCAGACATCATACATGTTCATGGCTGGTTAGCGTCGTTTCTGCCGTTATATCTTCGGAATTACTACGGTAACGAACCGTTATTTGAAAACAGTAAAATAGTTACTTCAGTGTATAGTCAAGGCTTCACAGAAACGTTAAATAAAGACGTATTCAATAAAATAATGTTTGATGCTATAGATGACGAAGCCGTTGAAGAGTTGAAAGATCCAAATTACGTCAATGTCATGAAAGTTGCCTTGAAAAATTCTGATGCGGTAATTATTGGCTCTGAGGATGTTCCATCTGATCTACTAGAATTCATTAACACTTTAGGCAAACCCGTGTTAAAGTATCATAATAAAGAAGATATTGAACAGGGATATTTAGACTTTTACAAAACTGAAGTCTTAGAAGAGGTTTAGAAGAGGAGTTCTCTCTATGAGAACTAAGTGAAATGAAGAAGAAATAAAAAATCACAAATGAAACAGAAGAATACCATGCTAAAAATATTGGCAGTATTATTTGTCATAATTGGCTTGGCATCGTGTCAAGAAGACTTTAGCAACCTAAATACAGAAGTGATTAATCGGCCAGTAAATACTAATCTGGATGATTCTAAAGCAATTGTATCTTATAGTAGAAAGTTACTTCCTGTAGAGAGCAATAATTTAATTGGCTACCAATTGGGTGTTTATAGAGATGCGACCTTTGGAAAATCTACTGTCAATTTACAAGCGCAGGTTACCCTGAGTGAAATCAATCCTGATTTTGGAAATAATGTGGTTTTAGACAGTGTGGTACTTTACATACCTTATTTTACATCTTCTGCCACGGATTCGGGTGTAACTACTTTTGAGTTAGATTCCGTCTACGGAAATAGCCCTGTTGATGTAACCATTTATGAATCTAATTATTTCTTGAGAGACTTTGATCCAGCTTCTAACTTTGATGATCCACAGTTATATTACTCTAATCAAGCAAATGCATTTGAGGATTTCTTAGGTATAGATTTAGCCTCTAAAACGGATTTTGTCCCTAGCAATGAAGAGATTGTCTTTTGGGAAGATGATGATGAAAAGGAAATACGAATCACTCCTGGTTTTAGGGTTTTATTGCCAAATGAGTTTTTTCAGGAAAAGGTGTTTGATCAAGAAGGGATGGCCGTCTTGTTAAATAACAACAACTTTAGAGAGTTCTTTAGGGGTGTTTATTTTGATGTACAATCAAATACAGAGGATGGAAGTTTATTCTTATTTGACATAGATGATGCGAAGATTACCTTGCATTATACCAGAGACAGAGAGGTAGCTGATGGTGACGCTGGCAATACTGGAGATGAAGATACTATTGCAGATGAGTATGCTTTAGAGTTTGGCGCGGTCAATGTGAATGTGTTTAAAAATCAATTGACACCTTCAGTTTCGGCTTCACTGTTCAATCCAGATACTAATAATGGTGAAGAAACCTTGTATGTTCGAGGTGGTGATGGAATTATCACAGTGGTTGAGCTTTTTGACAAAATAGATGAAAAATCAATTGAAGATGGTGTGCTTGTCGATGGTGAAAATGGTGTTTCAGATGAGTTAGATGCACTACGTATTGAAAAGTGGTTAATCAATGAAGCTAATCTGATATTCTACGTTGATACAGATAATGTACAAGGTGGAGATACTGAACCCGAGCGTCTCTTTATTTTTAATATTGAAACCGGAGCGGTGCTTGCAGATTATATCTTAGACCTAACAGGCGGTGGCGTAGCAATTGATGCATACACTGAGCATATGGGAAGATTACAACGCGGCAGTGATGCTAATGGAGACTATTACAAATTAAAGGTTACAACGCATCTAAGTCATATAATCAATCGAGATTCTACAAACGTACCATTGGGTGTTATGGTTTCTAGTAATGTTGGAAATGAAGAATTTCAGCAATTAGAAAATCCACAAGTACCCGGAATTTACACGGTGCCTGCTAGTGCTGTTGTTTCTCCAGAAGGAACCGTTTTACACGGTAATGCGTCAGCTAATGAGGCAAGACGGTTAAAACTGCAAATATATTATACTGAAGTTAACGAAGATTAGAGCGTATGTGTGGTATTGTTGGCTATATTGGGCACAGAGAGGCTTATCCTATTATCATTAATGGGTTAAAAAGACTCGAATATAGAGGTTATGATAGTGCTGGAATCGCACTTTTTGATGGTACTGATATTCAGTTAAGTAAGGCCAAAGGAAAAGTAATAAACCTTGAGGCACGGGTTGCTAATGAAATTTCTACAAAAGGTAGTTTAGGCATTGGTCACACACGTTGGGCTACCCATGGTGAACCAAATGATGTTAATGCCCATCCACAATGTTCGAACAGTGGAGATTTGGTGATTATTCATAATGGAATCATTGAAAACTACGCCTCCATTAAAAAAGAATTGATCAACAGAGGATACACTTTTAGTTCAGATACAGATACTGAAGTGCTGGTTAATCTTATCGAAGAGATAAAGAAAGAAGAAAATGTGAAACTTGGTCAGGCGGTTCAAATTGCGCTTAATCAAGTGGTAGGAGCCTATGCTATTGCCCTATTCGACCGAAATAAACCAGACGAAATAGTTGTTGCTAAATTAGGAAGTCCATTAGCTATAGGTATTGGTGATGATGAGTTTTTTGTTGCTAGTGACGCTTCTCCTTTCATAGAATTCACGAATAGAACCATTTACTTAGAAGATGAGGAAATGGCAGTTATAAGAAGAGGTCGCGAAATAAAGATTCGGAAAATAAAGAATGACAAGTTAGTTGCTCCGTACATTCATGAGCTACAGTTAAACCTGGAGCAGATTGAAAAAGGAGGCTATGATCACTTTATGCTGAAGGAAATCTACGAGCAGCCCTCAGTAATTAAAGACACCTTTAGAGGAAGACTCCTAGCCGATCAGGGCATTATTAAGTTGGGTGGTTTAGAAGATTATATTCCCAAGTTCATAAATGCAGATAGAATTATCATTGTTGCCTGTGGAACGTCTTGGCACGCGGGTTTGGTTGCTGAGTATATTTTTGAAGATTTGGCGCGAATTCCTGTTGAGGTTGAATACGCATCTGAATTCAGATATAGAAATCCGATTATCACAGAGAAAGATGTAGTAATTGCCATTTCTCAAAGTGGCGAAACCGCCGATACGCTTGCGGCAATTAAACTTGCCAAAGAAAAAGGGGCCTTTGTCTACGGAATTTGCAATGTAGTTGGATCTACGATCTCAAGAGAGACACATAGTGGAACATATACACACGCTGGTCCTGAGATTGGAGTAGCGTCTACAAAAGCATTTACAACGCAAATAACTGTGCTGAGTATGATTGCGCTTAAATTGGCGAAAATCAAGGGAACTATTTCACAAAGAGATTATATGTTGTACTTGCGTGAGTTGGATACTATTCCAACGAAGGTGCAAGAGGCTTTGGTGAGTGATTCAAAGATTAAAGAGATTGCGAAGATATTTAAAGATGCGCGTAATTTTCTGTACCTCGGAAGAGGATACAATTTCCCAGTTGCTTTGGAAGGCGCATTGAAACTAAAAGAAATATCCTATATCCATGCCGAGGGCTATCCTGCAGCCGAGATGAAGCATGGTCCTATCGCCTTAATTGATGAGCATATGCCTGTGGTTGTCATTGCCGTGAATAGTAACCACTACGAAAAAGTGGTTAGTAATATTCAGGAAATAAAAACACGTAAGGGTATAATTATTGCTGTTGTTACTGAAGGAGATACAACCGTAAGAGAACTGGCAGATTACGTTATGGAGGTGCCAAATACTCCAGAGGCCCTGTCACCATTGGTGACTACTATTCCATTACAATTATTGTCTTATCATATTGCAGTGATGTTAGAGCGAAACGTTGACCAGCCTAGAAACTTAGCAAAGAGCGTTACGGTGGAGTAGTGACTCGTGACAGTTACTCTTACTCCTATAAACTACTCGTAACATTCTCAATATCAATAAGAACTACCCATCTTTGGAGTTCTTCATATTCTGATTATCAACAGTATTTATTTGATAGAATAAGGGGTTTTAAGGAACATTTTCTTACCCCTATTGGATACAGAAAGATATCTCAAATCTTCAATAAGGAGGGGTTAAAAACACCTCGTGGTAATGTGTTTAAAAACAACCACGTTCATTCCATTTATAAGAAAGGTTTAATTCGTGAAGAAAGAATGAATAGAAAAGATATCGTAGAGGTGTCTCAACCTATCATTGAGGAGTTAAATTAAAAATCCGTTTTTGATTAAATGTAAAGTATTTTTGTCATTATGTAAAAAATACTTTACATTTGTTGAAATATAAAAATTATAATATGAGTTATTTATTTAGTAATAAGTTTAAAAAAACAAGTGGTGTGGTTTTTTATTTGTCAATACTAGTTGGATTATTTTTACTCTTGACAGATAGAATACAAGACATTTTTGTTGTCAACGTTTTTTCAATTTTTTCATATGAATGGTTTGGTTCAGAACAAACAGGTTTTGGTTGGATAGAAAATGGGTTAGGTGATGAAATTTTTACCCTATTAATTATTGTTTCAGGTTTAATAAACTCTTTTAGTAAAGAGAAAATAGAAGATGAATTAATTTCAAGGATTAGATTAGAAAGTTTGTCTTTATCTCTCTTTATTAGTTTTGGATTAATAATTATATCTACATTTTTAGTTTTTAATATTAACTATATGTATGTATTGGTGTTCAACTTATTTTTAATAATTCTCTTATTTAATTTAATATTTAAATTCAGACTATTCAAACACTATAACTCATGAAAAATAATTTAAAGTTATATCGAACAAAGTCTGGATATACACAAGAAGATATTTCAAAAAAAATTGGTGTTTCTAGACAAACAATAAACTCCATTGAAAATAACAGATTTCATCCCTCTATATTATTGTGTTTGAAACTTTCAAAAGAATTGGATTGTCGAGTAGATGATTTATTTTTTCTTGAAAGATGATTTTAGAAAAGTTTAAGGGGTAAGATAATTGGTCACAATGGATTAATCAGTTACGGTGGAGTAATGTAAGAAGGGGGTGAATTTAGGAATTCAATCTTCTATTCTTCCATTTCACTCCTTCAACCTTACCATCCTTTAACCATTGAAAAACGGTTCTTTCAGATACATCAAATTGTTGTGATAAATCAGCTACTCCATATCTTCCAAATGTAAATGGAAAGAATATGGGAGATTATTGGAATGAAGATATTGTGAGAACTTCTGTTGCAAATCAAAAACTAAACATTCAAGGAGAACATCCCGCTCCATTTCCAAATGAAATATCACATTACCAATTCTTCAAACTTCAAATGAGGGGGATTTAGTTCTTGATCCCTTTATGGGAAGTGGAACTGTTGGAAGGGTTTGTGATAAACTGGGAAGGGATTTTGTTGGGTATGATTTAATGTTATTTTAGAATCACATAAGTAGAATCTTTAAAAATTCTTTGACCAATTATATCAAAAGAATTAGACCCTTCTTCTTTTTGAGTGATTGAATGAATATATGTCATTTTAATCTTCATTGTATCTCCAATCATTTCTTGAATTGGAGCAATTACAGTATTTACTATTCCCGTTTCATTATCACTATATGAACTTTTGTTGATAGTTGAAACAAGGACATCTCTCCAATTAACAAGTGGTGGTAGATTAACATAAACCAGTTCTCCTGTAAATAAATTGAGGTAAGTTTTAGTAATATTTGCAACAGTATCTCCCTCTAATAACCACCAATATAGATTAGATTCCCAATTTACTTCTTTAGGTTGAGATCCACTCCATAAATCCTCAATAGGATCTCCGTTTCTAAGTAATTTACCTGTAATGCGTTGAATGGTTTGATTTTCACTTCTATCTAACGTTAAGTTGTAAAACCCATTTAAATCTTTAGAAAGTTGATAGGATGGATCATCATTTAACCCATCAACAAATTCAATAGTAATTCCTTCTCCATTATCTGTTATTATATCATCTTTACTACAAGAGATAATAAAGATTATTAATGAGAATAACAACAACAACTTCCTAACTTCAACCTTTCCAAACAACAGATTTTTTTTAATCATGAACTTACAATTTTAAATGTTTTTTATTTACGAAATATATAATAGTAAAAAAGTATTAAACATATTTTAATCAAAGAATAAATACCATCTATATAACCAAATCCTTCAACACCTTTATTAGTGCTTTTTAATTCAATTACCATTAAAAAAAGTAATATAAAAAAATAAATTTTCAAAAATCAATAAACCCTTTCTTTTAAATTTTTAGTAAATTAATTATTGATAAAATAATAATTAAATAAACAAATCTTATTAAATCAGAACCAATAGTTTGTGATCAAAAGTAGTTTATCTTAGGATTCAAATACTCAAACATGATTGTTTTACATATTATTTAAGGACAGGTTCATTGAGTAACTAATTTTAGTATTTGGCACCGTTATATGATATCTGAACTCCCTCTTTATATTCAGCTTCAAAATCTAATTTACCCTCCTTATATCGAACAATTGTTCCAGTAAAAGGGGTTCCTTTATAAATTAATTCATTGTTGTTTTTAACCATATTCTTATTAAAATCAAGAGAATCAATATCAATGGTTTGTGTCCCACAACTTAGAACTAGGAACAGTAAAAGTAAAATCGAATAATTAAATAATTTTTTCATTGTTAGTTTTTTAAATTAATGTGATATAATTTCTGTTGGATAGTGGGATTATGTAATACAAATGGATAAAAAAGAGAAGAAAGAATCAATACATCAGATGTTGTTTCGATTTATCTTTCCAGCCTGATTGATTTTTATACGTAACAAAGAATATCTTCAAATCACTTTGATTAGCGTATTCAACAAAATATATCTTTTTATCGGATTGGTTTTGATAATCAACAAAATACCATAACCCTTTGTTTCCGTCTGCTTGGTTTTGGTAATCTACTTTGAACACCTTTAAATCACACTGATTTTCATATTCAACGACATATACCTTTAGATCAGATTGATTTGAATACTCAACGGAGAACACCTTTTGAGAATAGGATGTAAGTGGGATAAGGAATAGCATAATTAATAGATACTTCATACGTTTTAAAATTTTGAGAGTACTAGTAAGATTATATTGATAAAAAGCAGCATTTTTTCAAACTACTTACATCGAATCATTTTAGTTTCTTCTGTTGGTGCATTGACTACAATTATGTTGCCATCATTGCCCATTTTTATATTTAATTCTGATTCATACTCTTCTCCCTCTGAAGATGATATCATTAATAGGGTGTAATATTCATCACTTTTTATTACTCTAACTTCACTAGCACTCCACTCATAACCATAGACAATCAACTGGGTATCTTCTTTAGAAATACTAAGAATCGGACTAATTTCACATTGATTTAATGTTTCAACCCAATCTCCGATAAATTTATCAGGTAATTCATTTCCTGTTGTCTGCCCAAAAACAGAAGTTGTCAATGTAATTGTTAATACAATTGTAGTTAATAAAATTTTCATGGTTTAATTTTTAAGTTCAATTCAAAAATAATAATTAAAGATTAATGATTCGTATTATTGTAATGCGATACAATTAACTTAATTCCGTTCGGTTATATGTTAATCATTTTAATTCGAGAATAGATTCCATTTGGGCGAGGGTTGTCCGCCTAGCTTAAGCTTCGGTGGATTAATAATCTAAGGGTTTTGACTGATATTCGGGCAGGGATTGGAGCAAGCTACCGCGTAGCGCGAAAAGCCCGGTGCACCAAAGTTTTCAAAGCGTCCGTAGCCATTTTGGCGTAGGAGGCTAACGAAGGTGGAGCCCGCCAAAAAAATCTTGAGGTTTTCTATTAAAATTTACAAGAATTCCATTGCATAATTAAATCAGAAAAAACTATCTTTGCACCGTTGAAAATCAAGGTGCTGATTGCATCGGTATAGTACTAAAAAATAAACAGTTATTCATGTCACAAGTTACAGGAAAAGTTGCACAGATTATTGGACCCGTTGTGGATGTTGCGTTTGAAAGCGGAGCAGAACTTCCAAAGATCTATGATTCATTAGAAGTAAATCTTAAGGGAAATTTATTAATCCTAGAAGTACAGTCTCATATTGGTGAAAACACTGTTAGAACCATTTCGATGGATTCAACAGATGGTTTGAGTAGAGGTGTTGATGCTGTTGCTACAGGTGCTCCTATCCAGATGCCAATTGGTGATGCTGTTTATGGACGTCTTTTCAACGTGATTGGAGATGCTATTGATGGAATTGGAAACTTACCGAAAGCAGGTGATGCAGGTCTTCCTATTCACCGATTAGCTCCTAAATTTGAAGATTTATCAACTTCAACAGAAGTTTTATTTACAGGTATTAAAGTAATTGACCTTATCGAACCTTACGCAAAGGGTGGTAAGATTGGTTTATTTGGTGGTGCCGGTGTAGGTAAAACAGTCTTGATACAAGAGTTGATTAACAATATTGCAAAAGGACACGGTGGTTTGTCTGTATTTGCTGGAGTAGGAGAACGTACACGTGAAGGAAACGATTTACTTCGTGAAATGTTAGAGTCTGGAATTATCCGTTATGGTGATGATTTCATGCATTCTATGGAAGCAGGTGGTTGGGATCTTTCTAAGGTTGATAAAGAAGCCATGAAAGAATCTAAAGCAACTTTCGTATTCGGACAAATGAACGAACCTCCAGGAGCACGTGCGCGTGTTGCATTATCTGGTTTAACAATTGCCGAGTATTTCCGTGATGGAGCTGGAGATGGTCAAGGAAAAGATGTACTTTTCTTCGTAGATAATATCTTCCGTTTTACACAAGCAGGTTCTGAGGTATCGGCACTTTTAGGTCGTATGCCATCTGCCGTTGGGTATCAGCCTACATTAGCAACCGAAATGGGTGCGATGCAGGAGCGTATTACTTCAACAAAGAAAGGGTCTATTACATCTGTACAGGCGGTTTACGTTCCTGCAGATGATTTAACGGATCCAGCACCAGCGACAACATTTGCTCACTTGGATGCAACAACAGTATTGTCTCGTAAGATTGCGGAACTAGGTATTTACCCAGCGGTGGATCCATTGGATTCTACCTCGCGTATTCTTACTGCAGATATCTTAGGTGATGAGCACTATGATTGTGCACAACGCGTAAAAGAATTACTACAACGCTATAAAGAATTACAAGATATTATTGCAATTCTTGGAATGGAAGAATTATCTGAAGAAGACAAGCAAGCGGTATATCGTGCACGTCGTGTACAACGTTTCCTTTCTCAGCCTTTCCATGTAGCAGAGCAGTTTACTGGTATCCCAGGAGTATTAGTGGATATTAAAGAAACGATCAAAGGATTTACCATGATTATGGATGGTGAGTTAGATCACCTACCTGAAGCGGCATTTAACTTGAAAGGTTCTATTGAAGAAGCAATAGAAGCTGGTGAGAAAATGTTAGCTGAAGCTTAATTAGACTATAGGCATGAGATTATAGTTATTAAAACTATCTCAGATCTTAAATATCAAATCTAGTAAAATATGTACTTAGAAATTGTAACCCCTGAAGCAGCCATTGTTAGCGGAGAAGTAGATTCTGTAACCGTTCCTGGTGTTGAAGGTCCTTTCCAAATGCTAAATAATCACGCAGCCATTGTATCTCTATTAGATGCTGGAAAAGTGATGTTTAGAGGAACTCCAACAATCGCTCAAGGTCATGAGAGTAAGTTTACGCAAGAAGACGGAAAATGGATTCTTGAAATAAACGGTGGTACCGTTGAGTGCAGTGATAATAAAGTAATTGTTTTAGCAGATTAAGTTGAAACTAGAATTTATATTTAAAACGCCTTCCAAATGGAAGGCGTTTTTTTTGTATCAAATTCGTTTCCTCAAGAACCTGTGCACTAGCTTAAGGCGTCTTCTCTCTCTACAAAATTTTAAAATTTAAGGTACGTGGTCCAAATGGAAGTCGCTTTTCGGCACTTTGTTTTTTTAGCAAAGGTGTTTTTTACAGTATTTGGTTTTTTGCTTTTCGAAGTATAGGACGAGGAAACCTAGAACCCGACTGCGTTATTTGTAAGTGCAATGATTGGTAATTGAAAAGATGTTTTTATGGCATTGAAAAGGTATCAAGAATGCCAATCGAGCTTCGGGTGTATTAAGAATAAGCTACTTAAATTAGGGGTCGTATAATACGACGCAATCAAGTGATTCAACGTGGCTTGATATTTAACGATACTTTAAATATATTATTGACGTCATCATGTCTTCTCGGACGTATCTTTGTTTTTATAAAAAAACCAAATCCCACAATGAAGCTTTTTCTTAGCGCTTTTCTTGCCCTAATTAGTTTACAACTCTTAGCTCAGGAAGCTTATAGTATTCGAGGTAATGTCAAAGATATTAGAAATGGCGAAGTGGTCATTGGCGCTACCGTATTTCTAGAAAACACGGCTATTGGTTCTCTGACCAATGAATACGGTTTCTTTTCAATTACTGCGGCAGCCGGAAGTTATACTTTAAAGGTTTCGTATTTGGGTTATGAGGAGCTGAGTTCCGGAGTAGAATTAAATGTAAATCAGACGTTAAATTTCGAAATCAAAGAATCGTCCACCGCATTGGATGTGGTGGTTATTACCGCCGAAGAATCTGAACGCGTAAGCATTCGAAAACCTCAAATGGGCGTTTCTAAATTAAAGGCATCAACCATAAAACAGATGCCCGCAGTCTTGGGCGAGGTTGATATTATTAAATCCATACAGCTTCTGCCGGGCGTTACTAATAATGGAGAAGGATCTGCTGGGTTTAATGTACGTGGTGGAGCTGCAGACCAGAACCTTGTTTTATTGGATGAGGCTATTATCTATAATACGTCTCACTTTTTTGGTTTTTTCTCAGTTTTTAACGCAGATGCCATTAAAGATATCAAACTGTACAAAGGAGACATCCCTGCGAAGTTCGGCGGAAGAGTTTCTTCAGTACTAGATGTTCGACAGAAGGACGGAAATAGCAAAAATTTTGAACTAAATGGAGGCATTGGGCTTATCTCAAGTAGACTTGCCATCGAGGGGCCGCTTTTTAAAAATAAAGGTTCTTTTCTTATGGCCGGAAGAACAACATATGCACAACTTTTTACAAAGCAAATAGAGAATCTTAAGGATGATAAAATTTCGTTTTACGATCTGAACTTAAAAACGAATTATGAGATCAACGAGAATAACCGTGTCTATCTCTCGGGTTATTTTGGACGAGACACCTTTAATATTGGAAATTTCATAGAGAATAGTTATGGGAATATTTCAGGAAATTTACGTTGGAATCATATTTTTAACGACCGTCTTTTCTCTAATGTATCGGTAATATATAGTAAGTACGATTATAAAATTGTACTTGACTTTATCCAACTTGATTGGGTTGCAGATATTGAAAACTACAACCTAAAATACGATTTACGATACTATCTATCTGATAAAGTAAAAGTTGATTTTGGAGCTAGTGGGATAACCTATAATTTGAACCCAGGAGCAATTAAACCATCCACACCAGATTCCCCTATAAATCCATTGACCCTTGATCAGAAAAGAGCATTTGAAGGTGGCTTATATGTGAGTGCCGAGCATAAGTTATCGAATAAGCTAACGGCTCAATATGGCCTGAGATTTAGTGCTTTTGCGAGATTGGGAGGCCAAGATGTTGTTGACTATGCTAATGATTTACCGGTTGTATATAATGAAGAAGTTGGAATATATGAAGCAGGCGAAGCTATTGGTTCCACAGCATTTGGAAAGGGGGAAGCTATTAAAACCTTTTCAAATTTTGAGCCTAGAATCGGGATTGCTTATGAACTGAATGAATCTGCTTCAGTAAAGGCGAACTACACGCGTTCTGCACAGTACTTGCATCTTTTGTCAAATACAGCTTCTGTGACACCTTTAGATGTCTGGACGCCAAGCGGAGAGTACATTAAACCGCAGCTATCTAATCAATATTCTGTGGGTTACTATAAAAATTTCGTGGATGATACCTACACCGTGGAGCTCGAGACCTATTATAAAACAACAGATAATAGAATTGATTATATAAACGGTTCTAACCTAATAGGAAACAATACTATTGAAACTGAGATTCTCAATGGGGAAGCAAGAGCCTACGGATTAGAAGTTTTACTTAGGAAGAACAAAGGAGATTTTACAGGATGGTTGGCCTATACACTATCAAAATCTGAGCAACGCACCTTGGGCGGTAAGGCGGGAGGGCCTGGAATAGCAAATGGTGATTGGTACAATACCGCTTATGATAGAACGCATGATGTGTCTTTTACGGGGAGCTATAAATTGACTGATAAATGGCGTTTTGGCACTAACCTAGTGTTTCAAACAGGAAGACCAGTTACCTATCCAAATGGCCAATACGAATACGAAGGCTTATCAATTGCAAGCTACTCAATAAGAAACGCAGATCGCTTGGCAGCGTATCATCGTTTAGATATTTCAGCAACATACACCCCTAATAAAAAACCAAATAGACGTTGGGAGGGTGAATGGAATTTTGGAATCTATAACGTGTACAACCGTCAGAATTCTGCTGCTGTAACGTTTAATCAAAATACGGAAACAGGGTTGAATCAAGCTACAAGGTTATCGATCTTTGGAATTATACCATCGATCACCTATAATTTTAAATTTTAACATTATGAAATTAGCTAATACGTTTTTGATTCTGATGCTCGTAGTACTTAGTTCATGCGAGGAAATAATTGAGGTCGATTTGCAAGATGAAGCACCTCGTTTGGTCATTGAAGCGTCCATTAATTGGGGAAAAGGGACAACTGGAAATGACCAATTGATTAAATTGAATAGGTCTACGCCGTTCTTTGAAACAGGATCAATCACTGCAGTTGAGGGAGCGATTGTGAGCGTTACAAATGATAGTACGGATGATGTTTTTGTTTTCGCTGATACTGGAGAAGGGAATTACACCACGTCAGAATTCATACCCATCCTTAATGACACATATACCTTGGAGGTTATACATGATGGGGAGACGTATACTGCTTCGGAGGCGCTCGTTTCTGTAGCTCCTATTAATGAAATTAGACAATCGATTGAAGGTGGTTTTAATGATGAAATTATTGATCTCAACCTCTATTTTGACGACCCAGTTAATGAGGAGAATTTTTACTTCTCAAAATTACTTCGAGATGGTGATACGTTCACAGAATTAAATACATTATCAGATCGCTTTATCGATGGGAATGAGGTGTTTATTATTTTCGAAAAAGATGGCGATAGTGATAATGATAGCGAGTTTCTCCCAGGAGATGTTGTGAAAATTGAATTACTTGGTGTTTCGGAGCAGTTTTATGGTTTCATGGAAATATTGATAGAGCAATATTACGGAGGTGGCGACCCATTTAGCTCTACTGCTGCTGAAATTAGGGGTAACTGCATAAATTTAACCAATGAGGCTAATTATGCTTATGGCTATTTTAGGTTGAGTGAAGCAGACATTATTACATATACGGTTGAATAGGTCATTTCTAGGAGTGTCACTATCTTTGATTTGTGCTACCTAAAAAACTGCAACTTAAAATTGATAAGCGCATTGAAGAAAACGCGCTTCGAAGCCTAGGAAAACCTAATGATTTAATCGATTTTTCATCGAACGATTATTTAGGATTTAGCGCGTCCGAGGCCATCTATACACGCACCTTAGAAATCTTAAAAGTATCTAAGCTAGCGGTTAATGGCGCAACAGGGTCTAGGTTGTTAAGTGGGAATCATGCCCTTTATGAAACCACCGAAGCAGCCATTGCCAAGTTTCATAATACTGAAAGTGCGCTCATTTTTAATAGCGGTTATAGCGCAAACATTGGCTTTTTTAGTTCCGTGCCACAACGAGGAGATATTATTTTGTATGACGAACTATGCCATGCCTCTATTCGTGAAGGGATTCAATTGAGCTCCGCTAACGCGTATAAGTTTAAGCATAATGATCTGGATGCTATTGAAAAAAAGTTGTTGGTTCGAGCCCAAGCGAACACTGAAAACGAGGAAATTTATGTAGTCACAGAAGCTGTCTTTTCTATGGACGGTGATCAACCAGACTTAGCATTAATGATAGCATTGTGTAAAAAACATGGGTGTCGTTTAATTGTTGATGAAGCTCATGCCGTCGGAGTTATTAATGCTGGTCGCGGCGCTTTATATGCCGTGGAAGCCGCAAATGAGGTGTTTGCTCGTATTGTCACCTTCGGAAAGGCCATGGGTTGTCATGGGGCCGCCATTTTAGGAAGTGCCACCTTAATCAAATATCTGGTTAATTTTACGCGAAGCTTTATTTATACTACAGGACTGCCACCCCATAACGTTGCTACAGTTCAGGCCGCTTATGAGGAACTTGAGAAAAGCAGTCATATGGTGGAATTGCTAAAGCGTAATATTGATTTATTACGATTAGTAATACAAGAACGAAGCCTAGAGGAACATTTCATATCAAGCGGTTCTGCAATTCATTCATGTGTGATTCGTGGAAATGATCGTGTAAAAGAGGCGTCAAAATTGCTTGCAGAAAATGGGTTTGATGCAAAAGCAATAGTATCACCCACCGTGCCTAGGGGTCAAGAGAGATTAAGACTATGTGTTCATAGCTTCAATACTGAAGAAGAAATCACAAAACTTGTAGAACTTATAGCTACTTTTGTTTGATGACGCAAGCTTTTACAACTGTCGCGGTTTTTACCTATTCATCTGAAGCGAAAATTATGCAAGGTCGCTTGGAAGCCGAAGGAATACCTACATTTTTGTTTGACGATTTAATCATCGATACGGATCCTCTTGTAAGTAATGCGATTGGTGGAGTAAAACTTCGAGTTGATTCGGTAAATGCTGAACGAGCCCAAGAAATTTTAAAATCAATAAGTGAATATTCTCTTGACAATGCTGGAAAGGCTATTGAATGCCCCAACTGTGAAGGAAATAAAATAACATACGCAAGTACTATTATGGATGTTAAATCCCTCTTTCATTTCATCTTTGGCTTCTTAATTAGTGTTTTACCTTTTTATACGAATTACGAATATACGTGTCAGGATTGCAATCATAAATTTAGCTAAACATGAGTCAGACATACTTCATTACTGGAATCTCTACGGAAGTTGGAAAAACGGTTGTTGCTGCTATTGTGACGGAGGCCTTAGAGGCAGATTACTGGAAACCTATTCAAGCCGGTGAGCTTGACACTAGCGATACGCACAAAGTGAAGGCTTGGATTTCCAATTCAAAAACTGTCTTTCATCCTTCGGCATTCGAATTAAACACCCCTATGAGCCCTCATGCAGCTGCAGATATTGACGGTGTAGTTATTTCGAACAAGAAAATTAAGAGGCCTAAAACCAAAAACAATTTGGTAGTCGAGGGCGCCGGTGGTCTGCTTGTTCCTATAAATGATTCCGAAACGATAGTAGATCTCATTAAAACTACAGATTGTGTGATTGTGGTTTCAAAGCATTATTTGGGGAGCATCAATCATACACTTTTGACGATTCAGAACTTGAAATCAAAAAAACTAAAGGTCTTTGGAATTATTTTTAATGGAGCAGAAAATAAAGCCACTGAGAATATTATAGCCAAAATGAGTGGGGTTCCAATTCTAGGTAGGATTGATCAAGAGCCGTTTATTGATACAAATGTAATTAAGGAATACGCAGATATATTTACACATGAGCTTACAAGAAAGAGATAAAAAACATCTGTGGCATCCGCTCACGCAGCATCAAACCGCGTCTGATCCAATTGCCATAGTGAAGGCCAAAGATGCACTGCTTTGGGACGAAGATGGTAATGAGTACATAGATGGCATTGCTTCGTGGTATACCGCCATGTATGGGCATTGTAATGACCATATTGTACTGGCAGTTTCTGAACAATTAAAGCAGCTCGACCAAATTGTTTTCGCTGGATTTACCCATGAACCAGCAATTGAACTTTCCGAAAAATTAATGGAAATTCTTCCTGCGAATCAGCAGAAGATTTTTTTCAATGATAATGGCTCTACCGCTGTGGAGGCAGGTATTAAAATGGCACTACAGTTTCATTACAATAAGGGACAAAAAAAAGACACTTTAATTGCCTTTGAGGATGGTTTTCATGGAGATACTTTTGGAGCAATGAGTGTTTCAAGCTTGTCTGTTTATAATGGCCCATTCGAAGAGTTTTTCCTCAACGTGATTCGGATACCAACACCAAACGAGAACAATCTTGAAAACGTTCTTGAGTTGCTAAGACTTGCTATTGCTGAAAATAATTGTGCGGCATTTGTATATGAACCCTTAGTTCAAGGGGCAGCGGGAATGAAAATGTACAGTGCAGATGGCTTGGAGGAGATTCTGAAGATTTGTAATGCACATTCGGTGATCACAATTGCCGATGAGGTGATGACGGGTTTTGGTAAGACAGGGACTCATTTTGCGTCACTTCAGCTTGAAAACTATCCAGATATTATGTGCTTGAGTAAGGCACTTACTGCTGGTGTAGCCGCTATGAGTATTACAACATGTACACAAGAAATTTATGATGCTTTTTTAGATGATAGCATTGGTAAAGCCTTTTTTCATGCACATACGTATAGCGCTAATCCTTTAGCCTGTGCTGCAGCCATTGCAGGAATTAAGTTATTGACTTCCGAAGAAATCCAAAAAAACATTAAGCGTATTGAAAATCAGCATTGTGAATTTCTAAAACGAATCTCTAATCATATAAAAATTGGGAGTTCACGGCAGCATGGCGTTATTTTAGCAATCGATTTAAATATTGAAATGGAGCGTTATGGAGACTTGCGCCTCAAACTCTTCACTCATTTCATAAATGCAGGTATTTTTCTTCGTCCTTTAGGGAATACCATCTATATCTTACCTCCCTATGTGATTACTAATAATCAATTGGAGAAAGTATACCAATCCATTGAAGAAGCTTTGGAGATAGTTTAAATTTGTAATAAAATATAGCAGTTGCCACTACCAATTACCATATCAAGTATTCATTCAGTTTCAGCTTTAGGGAGTTCCCCTGCGGCCATATGGCAAAGCTATCTTGCGAGGCATGCGTTATTCAATAAAGTTAAAGCCGGAAACGAGGAAGAAATTTGGTGCTCCCAACTTGCTGCCGACTTAGAGCCAGAACTAAATGCACTGCAGCAAAGAACAGCATACCGTAATTTGGATAGAACTGTTCTACTTGCGATTTTAGCTTCTAAAAAAGCCTTTAGCCAGCGTGAAGTGCAGAAAAACATGGGTGTTAATATTGGCTCTTCCCGCGGTGCCACCCAATTATTTGAAAAATATCACAAAGAGTTCTTAGCAACAAATCGGGTTTCTGCCTATTCCTCACCGACCACAACTTTAGGAAATGTTTCTTCTTGGGTTGCCCAGGAATTAGGCGTCAATGGGGTTTCAATTGATCACTCTGTAACGTGTTCAACAGGCTTGCATGCAGTTTTAAATGCTATTGCGTGGTTGAAATCAGGCATGGCAACAAGTTTTCTTGTAGGCGGAAGTGAAGCAGCTATTACTCCCTTCACCATCGCACAGATGAAGTCGCTCAAGCTCTATAGTACTTCGGAAAATTTGTTGGCTTGTGAATCGATGCGTTTCGAAAAGAAAAAAAACACTATGGTTTTGGGTGAAGGAGCTGCCGTTGCATTATTGGAGCAAGGAATTTCGGAAAGAACACAAGCAATAATTAGTGGATATGGTTTTGCTTCGGAAGTATTGGCCCATAATAGCGCCATTTCGGAAAGTGCAGATTGCTTTCAGAAATCAATGAAAATGGCTTTACAACAGGCGAATTTGGAAACGGTTGATGCCATTGTGATGCATGCGCCGGGAACTGTGAAAGGTGACTTAGCAGAAAAGCAAGCCATTGAAATCGTTTTCGAGAAACTGCCCTTATTAACCTCCAATAAGTGGTTAGTGGGACACACCTTCGCAGCATCTGGAATGCTCAACATGGAGATGGCCGTATTGATGTTGCAAAACAATAAGTTTATTGAAAATCCATTTTTCGCGAATGCGAGAGACCTTCCGAAGGAACTAAAAACCATCATGGTAAACGCAGTTGGCTTTGGAGGAAATGCTGTTTCCATAATTTTGCAAAAAGCGCATTAGACAACCTTGCTGGATTTCACTATTAAGACTTCCTTGATAAATCGTTGATTATTTTTTTCATTTCTATAAAAACCTCGTCATCCTTTTTATTATTTTTGACACTATGAGCGAGATTAACCACAACTGGACAAAAGAAGAAATTTTAGCCATTTATAATAAGCCTATGATGGAATTGCTTTACGAAGCAGCAACCATACATAGAGCGGGTCACAACCCGAATCAGGTGCAGGTTTCTACCTTGCTTTCTATAAAAACAGGAGGCTGTCCTGAAGATTGTGGCTACTGTCCGCAAGCCGCTCGTTACCATACTGACATCGAAGGAAACGACCTTATGACGGTCTCTCACGTAAAAGCACAAGCACTCCGCGCTAAGGCATCTGGTAGCTCCCGTGTATGCATGGGAGCCGCATGGAGAAATGTAAAAGACGGCCAGGAGTTTGATCAAGTTTTAGAAATGGTTCGTACCATTAACAAACTAGAGATGGAGGTTTGTTGTACCCTTGGAATGATTACTGAAAATCAAGCACATCGCTTAGCGGAAGCTGGATTATACGCCTACAATCATAATTTAGATACTTCAGAAGATTACTATAAAGACGTTATTTCTACGCGTGCCTATCAGGATAGATTGGACACGATTGGGAATGTTCGTAAAACAAATGTCACGGTTTGTAGTGGCGGGATTATTGGCATGGGTGAGAAGATTGAAGATAGAGCTGGCATGTTGGTTGCGCTGGCATCCTTGAGCCCGCAACCAGAATCTGTCCCTATTAACGCTTTAGTTGCTGTTGAAGGCACTCCCATGGAAGATGTGGAGCCAATTTCGATTTGGGAAATGATCCGAATGGTTGCCACCACACGTATTGTTATGCCTAATACGCAGGTTCGTCTTTCTGCGGGACGTACGGAAATGAGCAGAGAAGGACAAGCTATGTGTTTCTTTGCGGGTGCAAACTCTATTTTTGCTGGAGATAAACTGCTCACAACACCAAACCCAGATGTAAATGAAGACATGAAAATGTTTGAGCTATTAGGTTTGGAGCCTATGAAACCCTTTGTTAAAAAAGCGCAGCCTGAAACAGTTGAAGCAACAGAGTCAAAATTGCAACCCTTAGGTGAAAAACCAAAATGGACGCGTCCAGGGCATAGTATTGAGCGCAACGAAGAAGCTAAAGCAAAGGCCAAAGTAAAATAGCGTTTTAAGGGCTAAGTTTCTTCCGAAATTTCTTTCGGAAAAAATTACTACACAATTTATAACATGATATTGCCGTTCTAAGGGCCTGTCAAGATCTACCTAATTCTTAAATTTTATTATATGAAAAGAATGCTTTTTTTAGCAGCGGCCTGTGCCGTGATGCTAGGTTGTTCAAAAAATGATGATGACACTAACAGAAACTGTTCAAAGCCACAAAACCTGTCCATCGATCAAGTTAATAGTACCTCCGCTTTTTTCAGTTGGGATACGGGAGGGGAATCTGCCTTTGAAATTGAATACGGAGTACGCGGTTTTAGATTAGGGGAAGGAACTATCAGACAAACCTCACAAACCGAATATTTAATTGACGGATTAACGCCAGTGACAGAATATAAAGTGTATCTCCGCTCCAACTGCGGAAGCGATGGATACAGTAGTTACATTTCGGCTGTTTTACTGACACTTGAGAATACTGACGCCTGTCATACACCAACTAATCTGGAGTTAGTAGCAGTAGATTCTAATAGTATTGAACTCACTTGGGACGAAAATAATGAGGCTGCTTGGGAAGTGGAATATGGCACTAATGGATTCCCTTTGGGCGCAGGTATCATCATTCAAACCACACAAAGTAATGTTGAAATCATGGACTTGTTGCCTGCCACAACCTATGAAATTTATACGCGAGCCAATTGCGGTGATGATGGATACAGTGGTTATTCTGAACAGTTAGTTGTCACAACGGATGGAATTTAATAGCTTTTTAATGAAGAGCGCGGTTTAACTGCGCTCTTTTTATACGGTACGTTTATCTAAAGTTTTGTAATTTTGTTCGAAGGAATATTCCATGCAATTACAAGAAATAGATAGAGTCAAGACGATCACAAAGGAAGATTTCCTAAGGCTTTACTTTAGGCCTCAAAGACCTGTTGTTATTGAACAATTTGTGGATGATTGGCCCGCTATTGAAAAATGGGATTTAGATTATATGGCGGAAGTAGCCGGAGACAAGGAAGTGCCGTTGTATGATAATAGACCTGTGGACTATAAGGATGGCTTTAATGAGCCCCACGCCACCATGAAAATGCGAGAATACGTGGACTTGCTGAAGAAGGAACCCACGAAGTTTCGAATTTTTCTTTGGAACATTCTTAAGGAAGTGCCAGAACTCCAAAAAGACTTTACATTTCCAGACTTTGGTCTAAAGCTTATGAAGGGCCTGCCAATGTTGTTTTTTGGTGGAAGAGATTCCTATACTTTCATGCATTACGATATTGATTTGGCGAATATTTTTCACTTTCATTTTCAAGGCGAAAAAGAAGCCATTCTTTTTAATCAAAAACAGAATAAGTACCTTTATAAGGTTCCTCATTCTTTGATTGCAAGAGAAGATATAGATTTTGCCAATCCAGATTATGAGAAATGGCCGGCATTGAAAAATGCGAAAGGATTTAAAGCCAAACTGGAGCATGGCAATGTTTTGTATATGCCTGAAGGATATTGGCATTATATGCGTTATATAACCCCTGGTTTTTCCATGAGTTTACGAGCTATCGCTCGGAATCCTAAAAATTTAGGTAAAGCGGTTTATAATATTTTTGTGATGAGGCATTATGATAATCTTATGCGTAGAATAAAAGGACAAGCATGGATTGATTGGAAAAATAAAGAGGCAATTAAGAAAACTAATAAGAATGTAGCTAACACACAATAATCATGAAAAATCTATTTATCATTGTTGCGATTTTAAGCATGAATTTTGCGTTTTCACAAGCATACACTGGCGCCGGGGATGTGAAATTTCAATTAGGAGCTAATATCCAAAGCGGTGGAAATGGTATTGCAGGTTCGTTGGGTTTTGGACTGGGAGAAAACATTTCTATTGGCGTATATTCTGCTTATTTATTAGGTATTCAGGATTCTTTGGAGCCAGAATTTAAAGATCGGTTTGATATTCAAGGAAGGTTTAATGCCAATTTGGGAAGCGTTCTTGGAGCAAGCCCAAACCTAGATGTCTATCCTGGTTTACATCTAGGTACTCGAAATTTTGGAGGACATATTGGCTTACGTTATTTCTTTTCGCCTAGCTTTGGTTTATATTCTGAAGTACATGTTCCGTTTGCTTTTTATAATCCCAATACGTTGAAAGCTGAAGAGGAGCTCAACAATCAGTTCGTTTTTACGATTGGGGCTTCTTTTAATATCTAGCGTATTTCTCGAATATAATCATACACCATACTACTTTCCCAACCGCGGTATAGTAGATAATCTGCTGTCTTTTTTCTTTTTTTCTGAAGGTCTTTCTCTGAAATTAATTGAGCGAGTCGTTTTTCGGCAAGTGCATCAAAGGTTTGGTAATACTCAGAATCGGGAATTTCTTTAAGTGCTAGCTTGATATTATAGGCTGAGATGGCACGTTGCTTTAGTTCCCGAATAATTCTAACTTTCCCCCACTTTTTCATTCTGAATTTCCCTCTCGCGAATGCCTGTGAGAATCGGGATTCGTTTAAGAAATTATGCTGCAGCAAGTGATGAATTATTTGTGCCTTGGCCTCAGGAATCATCCGCATTTCATATAGTTTCTGCTCTACTTCTTTATGACAGCGTTCTTGGTATGCGCAGTATTTTTCGAGACGCCTTTTGGCTTCTTCTACGGTGTATGTTTTTGTTGGTTTCACTACGTGAAAATAGTTTTTTTTTCTGTTCATTTCTTTTGCTTGTCCAAAAGAAACGAACCAAAGAAAAAGACCCTTTTACTAAGGTATTTTTGATTCACTTTTAGTTCATAAAAACCGTTCGCATGTTTCTAAATTCACTACAAGGCTTCGCGAATTTTTAACGAAACATGCTCACATATACTCAAGTAAAAGATTTTAATATTGGAATGAGCCAAAACTAAAAATTGCCCTCGCATTCGACACTTCAACTTCGTTCAGTACGGCTTCAGGTTTGGACCCCTTCCGTCAATGCTTAGCTTTGACATCTTTCCCTAACTAGGGAAGGATCTTTCTAATCTCTTACATTAGGATCAAACGCTCCCCTCCTTTTTAAGGGAGGGGTGGCCGCGATAGCGGACGGGGTGGGTGCGTTAGCGATAGCAGTGTAAATCCTTTTTTATTGTCAATGACCTTTCGACTCGCTTCACGAGCTACCTTCGTTACAGAATATATTCTGTTTCTCGATAATGCTCAAGGTGACAATAAAAAAGATTGAAACGAATAGCGCGACCGTACCGAAGGTAGGGAAACGCCCTTAAAAATAGCGCATAAAAAAACCCCTCAAATATAAATCTGAGGGGTCTTAGGGTTATTTTATCCGTTCACCATTTTTGTCATAAAAATGATATTCCAGATACGTGTAAGCATCTCTTGGTTGAATTGTCACCCATTTCTTGTGTTCCATAAACCATTTGGAACGCATAGATGGAAAACCTTTTGTTAAAAAGGCCGCTATAAAAGGGTGGGTATTTAATGTCACCTTCTTATAGTCTTTTTTGAAGAGGTTTTTAACATCTTCATTAATCCTATTAACCACGTTAATTGGCGCTTCAACTTCGCCGTCATTACCCATTTCGGGATTTTCTTCACGTGTTTTAATATTCATTTCTGGCCGCACACGTTGTCTTGTAATTTGGATTAATCCAAACTTCGTGGGTGGAAGAATTTTGTGTTTTGCTCTATCATCTGCCATTTCATCGCGCAAATGATTATAAAGCATTTTACGGTTTGCAGCAGCTCCCATATCAATGAAATCTACTACAATAATTCCTCCCATATCACGTAAACGTAATTGGCGAGCTACCTCAGAGGCAGCGATAATATTTACTTCGAGAGCAGTGTCTTCTTGGTTCTTAGCTTTGTTACTACGGTTACCACTATTCACGTCTATTACGTGCATGGCTTCCGTGTGCTCAATTACCAAATAGGCTCCTTTACTGCCTGAAACAGTTCTCCCAAAGGAAGTTTTAATTTGTCTCTCAATTCCAAATTTTTCAAAAAGTGGAACTTTTGAGTCATACAACTTCACGATATTTTCATTATTAGGTGCTATTTCCTGCACATAATCTTTAATTTGTAAGTATAGGGTTTCGTCATCAATGTAAATATTCGAGAAAGAATCGTTAAAAAGATCTCGAATGATAGATGCTCCCCTATTTAGCTCACTCAACACCTTTGATGGGTGGTGTGCCCCTTGTAGCGTTTTACACATCGCTGTCCAGCGATCAACGAGATTTTGTAAATCTCTATCCAGTTCTGCTACTTTTTTGCCCTCTGCTACTGTACGTATAATGACACCAAATCCTTTAGGTCGAATGCTTGTAATTAAGCGTTTCAACCTTTCTTTTTCTTCTTTAGACTCTATTTTCTGTGAAATAGAAATCCGGTCGGAAAAAGGCACTAGAACGATATATCGTCCGGCTATTGAAAGCTCAGAACTAATACGCGGTCCTTTTGTGGATATAGGTTCTTTTACGATTTGTACCAGAGTAGATTGATTAGATTTTAAGGCATCGTTAATGCCGCCATGCTTATCAATCTCTTTTTCAAGTGGAAATTCTTTTAAAGTATAATCTTTAAGTTTACCTGTGCTTACACGTTTTATGAATTTCAAAAGGGAAAGTACTTTCGGACCTAAATCGTGATAGTGCAAAAATGCATCTTTCTCGTAACCAACATTAACAAATGCTGCGTTAAGTCCTGGAACAGTTTTCCTGATTTTGGCGAGGTATACATCGCCAACAGCAAACTTGTTTCCTTCTTCTTCCTTATGTAATTCTAATAGTCTTCCATCTTTTAAAAGGGCAAAATCAACTTCTTGTGAACTGGATCTAATAAATAATTCGTAGCTCACTTGCTATTAATTTTGATCCGCCTTGGGCGGATGGATTAAACAATAAATTATCACAGGTTTTTAACCCGTCGAAATTACCAACGACTAATTTAGTCAATGTAATCTCATTTTCAATGAACGTTTGATTTGTTTTCTCGATTCAAAGTTCGAGTGGTTTTTAAACCAAAGAAGTAGTGATAACACTACTTCTTTTTGTGGCGATTAGCGCGTCTTCTCTTTTTACGCTTATGCGTCGCTACCTTATGTCTTTTTCTTTTTTTACCACTTGGCATATTAAAATTGTTTTATAAAGCCCCACTTGACGAGGAGCGGATTAATTATTTTACTTCAACGTTGGTCTTAACTCCTTCTACAAAAACTTTTGCAGGTTTAAATGCAGGGATATTGTGCGCAGGAATTTTGATTGTTGTATTCTTAGAAATGTTTCTTCCTGTTTTTTCAGCTCTTTTCTTGATAATAAAGCTTCCAAATCCTCTTAAATAAACGTTGTCACCACTTTCTAGGGAAGTTTTAACTTCTTCCATAAAGGTTTCAACTGTAGCTTGTACATCTCCTTTTTCCATTCCTAGTTTTTCTGAAATCTTCGCTACGATATCTGCTTTCGTCATTATTTTTAATTTTTTAATTGTTGTTGTAAATTATTGGGTTTGTTTTACAAGATGGCAAATATAATAATTTTATAATCAAATACTCATTAGGTAAACCGTTAAAAAGTAAATACATAACTATTATTTTAGCCAGATGCTTAATAACCCACCCCAATTCTCTAAAAAGCTCATTCAGTGGTATTTAAAAAACAAACGGTCTATGCCATGGCGCGAAACAACCAATTCATACCATATTTGGCTGAGCGAAATCATTCTTCAGCAGACTCGAGTTGCTCAAGGTTTGCCATATTATCTAGCGTTTACGACTAATTTTCCGACAGTTGAATTATTAGCGCAAGCACCGGAAGAAGAAGTGCTAAAGCTTTGGCAAGGACTAGGATACTATTCTCGGGCAAGAAATTTACATCATACTGCTAAAGTTGTGAGCAACGAACTAAACGGAGTTTTTCCTGACACCTATGAGGCCTTGTTGAAGCTTAAAGGCGTTGGAGACTATACTGCTAGCGCGATTGGATCGTTTTGCTTTGACTTACCTACGGCAGTTGTTGATGGGAATGTATATCGGGTTTTAGCGCGCTATTTTGGTATTGAAACACCTATAAATAGCACGAATGGCATTAAAGAGTTTAAGGCTCTGGCTCAGCAACTTATTGACGTAAAGCAACCAGGGTTATATAATCAGGCTATTATGGAATTTGGCGCGCTTCATTGTGCTCCGCAAAACCCAGATTGTGGCAGCTGTATATTTAGTGATAGTTGCCATGCGCTTCAGCAGAAAAAAGTTACAGCATTACCGGTTAAGATAAAAGCAGCTAAAGTTAAGAAGCGTTACTTTAATTATATGGTTGTGATTTCCGAAGAAAACAAAACAATTTTGAAGCAACGGACTCAAAAAGGTATTTGGCTACAGCTCTATGAATTTCCACTTATTGAAAGCGCAAATTCGCTGAGTTTGGAACAATTGCGTGCTGAGTCTAAGTTTAAAGATTTTACTGCTAAAATAGCTATTGATTCCATAACACTATATAAGACCGAGGCGGTAATACATAAACTTTCACACCAGCATTTATACACCCATTTTTGGATTGTAAATACGGTACAGCCACTTAAAGATGGCGTCCCAATTGCCGAAATCAGAAGTTATGCAGTTCCTGTGCTTATAGCGAACTTTATTTCTTCATTTTCAGGATTTAAAGCGTAATATTTTGATTATATTTAAATCACAAAACATACCTTTGTGTTTAGGATTAAAACGATAGAGTTATGAGTGGGACAATAAATAAAGTGATGCTAATTGGGCATACAGGTGACGAAGTTAAGATGCACTATTTTGAAGGTGGAGGGAGTATAGGTAGATTTCCTTTGGCTACTAACGAAACATACACAAATAGAACCACTGGCGAGAAAGTTTCGAATACGGAATGGCACAATATCGTTGTTAGAAATAAAGGCGCCGAAATCTGTGAAAAGTATCTAAAAAAAGGTGATAAAGTATACATTGAGGGCCGTCTAAAGA
Organism: Salibacteraceae bacterium; assembly: GCA_047610145.1. Lineage (GTDB taxonomy): Bacteria > Bacteroidota > Bacteroidia > Flavobacteriales_G > Salibacteraceae > CAJXZP01. Next base: position 33,562 of record JBLFZF010000019.1, read on the forward strand.
CCCGCAAATGGCAAGATGATCAAGGGAAGGACAGATACAGTACAGAAATTCAATGTACAGAGTTCACCTTTCTATCGCCAAAAGCAGATGGAGCTATGGGGCAAGGTCAAGCGCAAGCACCAGCGTCTAATCAGGTGGTGCAGCAGCCTGCGCAAACCCCGGTTGAGGTTCAGGCAGGTCAAGAAGAAGATGATTTACCATTTTAAGTCTAATTAATTAGGACACTTTGGATATAGAGCCTCCCAGTTTATTGTTAATTTCTTTACTGCCTTATACACATATCGCAAGTATGGTTATTCTGCTTGTGCTGCTGGGGTGTTCAGCCCTTATTAGTGGTGCTGAGGTCGCTTTTTTTTCCTTAGCACCATCAGATTTAGAAGAAAGAGAAGAGAAATTATCTTCCAAAAAACTAGAAATAGTTCGCAAGCTCCTAACGAAACCCAAGAAACTTTTAGCAACGATAT
>JBLFZF010000020.1:0-33799 GCA_047610145.1 Salibacteraceae bacterium
GGTAGGTATATTCTCCGTTAATAGAGATTTTATTAAAACTACCATAGGAAACGCCTGCACTAAAACTTTTTCCGAAAGGGACGGAATTGGTTTGTAGCATTACTCCCCCTCCAATAGCACCAGGCCCTTCGGTAAAGGAAGTGTTACCATAATTGAGGCGTACTCCGTTAAACAAGTAGGAAGGAAGAATAGATAAATCACTTTGACCTAAACTTGATGGACTAATATCCAATCCATTTAAATAAATTTTGGTGTGCGAGGCACTCATACCTCTAAAAGTAGGTGTTTGAATACCCGAAGGACCGTAATCCTTAATAAAAACAGCGCTATTATTTTTTAAAATATCGCCAATACTTTGGGTCTGTGAAATTTCTAAAATAGCCGAATCTATGATGGTTGATTTTAACGATGGCACACTATAGAGTTTCTCCATCTCTGCTTTTTTCTTCGTCATCAAAATAAACGACTTAAGCTCTACAGTATCGGTCTGTGCAAGAAGTGGGGTTGAGTGGATCAGTAATAAAAAGAAAATGCCGCATCCTAACGCTAAGTAATAAGGAAGAATAGAGCGCGGCAAATTTCTATATATGACCATTTTAGAGCTTTATTACTTTCTTTAAAAAGGATTGATTTTCGCCTACAATTTTCACGAAATAAATACCGTCAGGAAGGGATTCCATACGTATTTGTTTCAAATTAGAATTGTCAAACAATACAGCTCTGCCTTGTAAATCAAGAACAGTTACTTGAAAATTTGGATCGTTTATGTCAATATTTAATACATTTTGAACTGGGTTAGGATATACGATAATATCACTCAGCATAGGCGCATACAATCCTGTAATAAATGAAGAATCCACTATGGCAACCGCGTCTAAATCAAACCCACCCGAAGTAAAAGAAGTAGGAAACGGATCATTCACCATACGTCCATAACTATCATACGAAGCATAAGTTGGATCTATACTTCCTACAACATCAATGATTTTAATATGAGTAATGTTTAGCACATCTAAACCAACTACGGTATCCATATCATCTAAATCAAAAGGAGTTCCATAGCCCACACTGTATTTACCCGCTAGATTATGAATTTCACTCGCATTAGTGTACCCAAAAGGATTAGTTTGTACATCCGTTGGTGTTAAAGATTCATTTGGGAACCTGTAAAAATTAACACCATCGGAACTTACTTCTACAAAAGCCAATTCTAAAAAATGACCTCCTGTTCCTTGATCCACTAATCCGTTCTCAAAAACGGCAAAGTCGTAACTCGGGTGATTTGCCAAAGGCTCTATTAATTCAATAATGACTGAGCCCCCATCGCCTAAACTTAACACATCTCCATCGGGAGCCCCATATACACTCTGTTCGTTACCCACAGTGGCTAAAGGACTGGAAGAATTTGGTACATGTTGAGGACCTCTATTAATCACACAACTTTGAACCCAAGCCGCCACAATAGAAGAATCTTTATATATCGCTGTGGTCCCTACAGAATCAGCAGGAGGAGAAAACGGACCTTGTGAAAACCCACACAGGGCAAGAACGATAAGAACGGACAAAACAAGTAGTTTTTTCATAAAAAATATAAGTACCCCACTCTTTACAGAATGGGGCACAAAATTATAAATTATTGTACAATTAATTTCTGCATAAACACTTGGTTATTTTCTACGTATTTTACCACATAGATACCTGTGTTTAAGTTTTCAATATCAATGATTGTTTGATTAGAAACTTGTTCTAGACGTAATTGAATAGAACCTTTTAAATCATAAACCTCTACATAACCAGTTCCGTTACCTGCATCAATAGTGAATTGACCTTGAGCTGGATTCGGATAAATAGAAACGTTGGCTATTTCGAAGTCTGATACTGAAGAAATAACGCTATTAAAATTATCCATGGCAAAAAATGCAGGCGTATTCATTCCAAAAGCACCCATATCAGTAGAGGTCATAGAAAAAGTAACACTGTCTACTATACCTAAACCAGTAAGATCTACAAATTGCCAGTCTTTTAAAATATAATCATTGGCATTATCGGTATCCCTAAAATCTGCTAGGTAAAATGCTACCGTATCCGAGTTCATAGAACCGTTATTATATCCTCTGATAGTTAATTTCAACCAATCTGGATCATCCCCCGTTGCTCCACCAAACATTTTAGCAAAAGAGTCTCCATCTCGCATGCTATGTGCTGCAAAAGTAGAATTAGTTACATACACCCCATTCATCACAGAATTAGCTGCAGTTCCTGTTAATTTAACTGAAGAACCAGATTGAACAATCGCATAATTATCAGAATTTTGAGCTCCCATTGCTGGTATAGCACTGTATAAGTTTCCGGAACCAGAAGTCACTGAATCTGTCTTATTAGAAAATGCAAATCCTTCTTTCCAATATCCACCCCAAGCGGTTGTCCAAGAATTATAAAAAGAAGCATCCCCATCATTGAGTAGAGATACATAATCTAAATCGTTCGGTTTTCCTGAAAGATCAGACCCGTTCCAATTAGAATCAGCCATAGTGAAACCTAAGTCTTCAAAATCAATTAAAGTAGATCCATCTGATTTAATGTCATCCATACAGAAAAATGACGGAGTATTCATTCCAAAAGCACCTGTATCTGATGAAGTCAAAGAAAATACTAATCCCTTCAAGTTTCCTAAAGAAGACAAATCAACGAATTGCCAATCGGTAACGATATAGTCATTTGCATTCGTAGCGTCTCTAAAATCTGCCAAGTAAAAATCTACAGAATCGGGTAAAATGGTGCCGGTTGAATCAAATCCTTTAATGGTTAACATAAACCAGTCGGGTTCGTTTCCGGTAGCCCCACCAAATTTCTTAGCGAAAGAATCACCATCACGCATGCTATTTGCCGCATACGTTCCATTTGTAACGTACATACCATTGACAGAAGTATCCGCAGCACCATTAATAAAGTTCATTGTGGTATTATTTTGAGTCACTAAATAAGTAAGTGACCCTAAATTACCCGTTCCTGGTTTTGCACTTAATAAGTTTCCAGACCCTGAAGTCACAGAATCTGTATGGGTGGATTGTGCATAGCCCTTTGACCAATACCCCGGTAAACCCCAGGTAACATCCCATACATTAAGAAATTCAGCATCTCCACTTTCAAAAGTGGAAGTATAATTTGTGGTATTATTTGACCCCATCAGATCAGACCCATTCCAATAAGACTCTGGAGCTAAGTTAATAGACTCAAAGTCTGATACCATTTGTGCATTGATGTTTGGAGAGTTAACGAGTAATCCCAAAACGGCCATACCTGCCCATTTGTAAATTCTTTTCATGTGTAAAAGTTTTCTTAGGTCACATAATACCATACGTATTGATGAAATTAATACGTATAATTTTCATCCTAAAATTTTTAAATAAATAATTAATAAAATTTTAGGGATGCCAGAAGGAGACAAGAGAATTAGCAGAACGCCAGAAAGACTTGAACCCTTGCTTTTATCCCGAAAGCAATAATTTTGCAAAAGGCAGGTCTTCTGACTCGTTTCAATTGTTAAAAGCCTTCCCATTCTAAATAAAACAGTGGCATATATTTTTTACAATTTTGAATGCTTACAACACATTCTTTGAAACTTACAGCTGCGGGAACAGTCTTCGATTTACACGAAATTCCCATTTTAATCTCCGAAGAGAACCAAATGCGCTGCGAAAGTAGTTGTTTTTTTAAAAGAATTACCCGACTAACAAAAATTATCTAAATAGTTATTAAGCGACTAATTTGCAAGCCATTAATTTCAAAAACAACCCATTATCTAGGTAAAAAAAACAGAATTATGTTTCCAATGATGGGGCCATTCAAGTTCGAAATGAGAAAGGTTAGGCTAAAAAAATGAAGTTCCTTTACTCCTATCGATTATACGTATCGAATACGAAATACTCGCATAAAATTAAACGATTGAATTAGTGATTCTCGTATACACGGATTAAAACAAATAGATCACTAATTTGATCTCGCTATTTGACGTAAAAAAATGGAAATACCTGCCTAAAAAAGGTGTTGAGCCAACCCACTTTTGCCAATGTATTTACCAGATACAAGAGATGGAAAACCGCAGGCTAATCAATAACATATAGTTGTTTCATCCCGGCTATGGTTAAAGAAAATCTATACTTACCCTCCTAATAAAGAACGCATACAACGTAATCATAGAATGATAAAAAAAGAGCTGAAAGTTGGGTTAATATCAAAAAAAAAGCACCGTTATCACGATGCTTTTTCAATTAAGTTAACCCTAGATTAAAAATTCCAACCTAGTTTTAAATTTGCTCCAGTAGAAGGATTAAAATACCAGTTAGAACCTTGTTTGGTTTCAGCTTTCTCTAATCCATCAATCTCCGTAATAACCTTATTACCTTGGTTAAATATAAAGGCGTAATTAATTTCTAAACCTAAATACAAATCTTTAGCAATGTAGTAATCAAAACCTGCAATTAGACCTACACCAGCAGTAAAACCATTTGCATAAGTCCAAGTTCCTTGATTTGGATTATTCTTATAAACGTCCGTTACAACTTCATCTGTTGCATTTAATCTTTCCGATTTGTAGGAATTTGACCCAATACCAATAATTAATTCAGAACCTACATATGGAGATAATCTTTTAGTACCTGCAAAATGACGCTCTACTCCGGGTCTAATTTGCACCGCCCATTCAAAATAAGTATCTTTTACATCGACATCTTCGCCCAATGAGTTTTGAATCACTGTAGGCATACTAGAGTTTTTTAACCCCACAAGGATGGTTCCTCTGTAGGCTATTTTCTCATTCATCCAATTTCTGTATTTAATACCCTGATTTAATCCTCCAATAGAAGACAAGCCAAACATGTTACCCGTAGTACTGGCATTAAAAATAGCACTTGGATTAAATGTTACCTCCAATGAGCTCATACCTGAAATAGGTTTAAAAGTTTCTTCTTGTGCGTTCGAAATAGAGGCTATTCCAAATAAGGCTGTTAAAAGCAATACTGATTTTCTCATATTATTTAAGTTTAGTTAATAATTAATTAATCTCAAATTTAGTAAATATAATTTTATGTATAAAAAACCAATTAGTGGTTTTCCACCTAAATTTGTTCATAAAATTGGAGATTAAACAGCATAAAATCATCTCTTAACCCCTGATTCACAAAAAATATTAATTCTTCCTCATGTGTACATTCACTTTTTATCCATTAAAAAACAGTTTCATCCTTACCTCTAATAGAGATGAGCATGTGAATAGAGGCGTGAGTCTGTTTCCTGTATTTAAAAAAATAGATCACCAAACCATTACTTATCCACAAGACCCTGCAGCTGGAGGAACATGGTTAGCCACCAGCACGCAAAACAGGACGATGGTTTTACTCAATGGAGCTTTCGAAAAACATACCCATTCACCTCCTTACCGTTTAAGTCGCGGTATCGTATTACTGGATGCGTTTAAATGGTCCGATTTAACGCAATTTTCAAAGTCTTATGACCTCACCCAAATCGAACCTTTTACGCTTGTTAATGTGAACATAGAAGGAGAGGTTTTGGAAGAATTACGCTGGGATGGAGATGAAACCCATGTGAAATCATTCTCCTTTCAAAAACCTCATATCTGGTCTTCCAGTACTTTATATACCGCTAAAGTTGTTATGCAACGAAAGGCTTGGTTTACCAAGTGGATAAACAAACCCCATGTTACCTCCAAAGAGATGTTAGCCTTTCATCATTTTGGTGGCGGAGATAAGTTGGGTGGAAATACCATTACCATGGCCCGTGGTACTGAATTACGTACGGTAAGTATTTCACAAATTCATCACACTAGCGGAAAAACCAAATTCACCCACCACAATTTGCTCAACGCGGAACAATCAAGTGTCATAATTTAACTAAAATAGTGGTTGATAACACGTGTTTTAAAAAAGGCTTACCCTATTTGTAATAAGGTTTGGCATCTTACATTTGCCATTCTAAAATTGAACAATGACAAAACAACTCATAGAATGTGTTCCTAACATTAGTGAAGGACGCGATATAGATAAAATTAATGAAATTGCCCATATCGTTGAAACGGTAGACGGAGTTAAACTTTTGGATATTGATCCAGGAGCTGCCACAAATCGTACTGTAATCACATTTGTAGGTGAACCAGGACCTGTAATTGAAGCTGCTTTTCGTTTAATTAAAAAAGCCGCAGAACTTATTGATATGAGTCAGCATAGCGGTGAGCACCCTCGCTTTGGAGCTACCGATGTTTGTCCGCTTGTTCCTATTGCTGGTATTTCGTTAGAAGAAGCTGCCACTTATGCTCACCAGTTGGGGGCACGTGTAGGGGAAGAGTTAGGCATTTCCGGATACTTTTATGAAAATGCAGCAAAACAAGAAGTTAGAAAGAATCTAGCTACCTGTAGATCTGGAGAATATGAAGGGTTAAAAGAAAAATTAAGCCATTCAGAATGGGCGCCTGACTTCGGACCTGCACAATATAGTGATATCGTAAAAGCTTCGGGTGTGACGGCCATTTCCGCGCGTGATTTCTTGGTAGCTTACAATATTAACCTAAACACGACTTCTACCAGAAGAGCTAATGCCATTGCATTTGATATGCGAGAAGCAGGCAGAATTAAACGCGAAGGAGATACTATTACCGGCAAAATTGTAAAAGATGCAAACGGAAACCCCGTTACCGTTCCTGGCCAACTAAAAGCAGTAAAAGGTATTGGATGGTTTATTCCAGAATATGGAATTGCTCAAATCTCGTATAACCTGACAAATATTTCCATTACATCGGTACATGAGGCATTTGACAAAACCGTTACTTCTGCTCAAGAAAGAGGCATTAGAGTAACTGGTTCTGAACTTATTGGATTAATTCCTTTAAAAGCCATGTTAGATGCCGCAGACTACTTCTTGATCAAACAAGAGCGTTCTTTAGGAGTATCGGAAGAAGAAAAAATTAAGATTGCTGTAAAGTCTTTAGGTTTAGACGATTTAAAACCATTTCACCCAAACGAAAAAATCATAGAATACGTCCTCAGAGACGCTACTGCTGCGCCACTTCTACATATGAATTTGAGAGAATTCGCTAATGAAACAGCGGGTGAATCTCCGGCTCCAGGGGGCGGTTCAATAGCCGCATATGTAGGCGCACTTGGTGTTTCGTTAGGTACCATGGTCGCCAACTTATCTGCTCACAAACGAGGTTGGGATGATAAATGGGAGTTCTATTCTAAATGGGCCGTAAAAGGAGCAATTTATAAAGAGAACATGTTGGCTCTAGTAGACGAAGATACTTCTGCATTTAATAAAATAATGGATGCATTTGGATTACCAAAAGGATCTGAAGAAGAAAAATCAGCCAGATCTCAAGCCATTCAAGATGCCACTAAATACGCTATTGAAGTTCCGATGTTAGTGATGGAAACTGCGTTTGCTTCGATGGAAGTTATGAATGAAATGGTAGACACCGGTTTACAATCGTCTCTTTCAGATGCTGCCGTAGGTGCTTTATGTGCACGAACAGCTGTTATGGGAGCTTTCTTAAATGTAAAAATTAACACGGGCGATTTAACAGACCAAGTCTTTAAATCTGAAATGCTAAAAAAGGGCGCTAAAATTGAAAAAGATGCGCTAGCTTTGGAAGCAATAATCTTAGAAAAAGTAAATCAAAAACTATAAGGCACTGCCTTATCAAAACAAATCACATGAAAAAAGCATTATTTTTTGCCTTAGCTGCATTTTTGATGATAGGTGGGGGTTGCGGCTCTTCTATCTCTATTACCACAGATTACGATATAGATGTAGATTTTAAAAATTATAAAACTTTTGGTTTTTTAAAATGGAATGAAGCAAGCGCTGCTTTGGTTAATGATATTGATCGAGGAAGATTAGAAAAATCGGTTACCGATGAATTGCAAAAAAGAGGTATGAAACGCGTGGATGGTTTAGGAGATACGATGATTGGTTTTCACGTAGTGGTTGAAAATAAAACAGGTACCACTTCCTATACCGAACATTACGGTGGTATGGGTTATTACGGTGGTGGCGGTGGTTTTGGCTACGGATATGGCTATCCTTATGGTGGCGGTGGAGGAACAACAACTACCTCTTCTTATTCTTACCGAGTAGGTACCGTAGTTATTGATCAATATGATAGTCAAACAAAAAAACTAATGTGGGAAGGTGTTGCACAAGGAGAGGTAGATGGAGACCGCTCTAACAGAGAAGAGAACATTAAAAAAGACATCACTAAAATGTTTGTCAATTACCCGTTACCAATTGCGGCTCTATAAATAGAACATTGAATAATTTAAAAGGCGTGATTTTTATCACGCCTTTTTTTGTGCTTAAAAATCGTTAATGCCTTTCTGCATAAGACTTAAAACATTAAATTTGGCTTCCTAAAAGAAAAAAAACATGAGTAATTCATCTCCATATATACTAAAAACAGCACATCAATGGACCAAAGCCCCATTTGATGAAACAACCCAGAATGAAGCCCAACAACTTATTCAATTGGGTGGAGACGCTTTAGAAGATGCATTTTACAAAAACATGGAATTCGGAACCGGTGGTATGCGGGGCATCATGGGTGTGGGGACAAATAGAATAAATAAATACACTTTAGGTGGATCAACTCAAGCTTTGAGTGATTATTTAATTCAATGTTTTCCAAACACAGAACAAATTGCAGTCGCTATTGGTTACGATTGTCGTCATAACTCTGATGTATTCTCAAAATTAGTAGCTGATGTATTTTCAGCTAACGGTATTAAGGTCTTCTTATTTGAATCCTTACGGCCTACTCCAGAGCTTTCATTTGCTGTACGTCATTTAAACTGTCAGGCTGGTATTGTTCTTACAGCTTCTCATAACCCCAAAGAATACAATGGCTATAAAGTCTATTGGGAAGATGGCGCACAGTTAGTTCCTCCGCATGATACAGGAGTGATTGAATTAGCCAATCAAATTCAAGTCGAAGACATTAAATTTAATGGTAACCTCGATTTAATTGAGATTATTGGGGAAGAAATAGATCGCGCATTTATTGACGGAGTCATGAAGCAATCTTTAACTAACGTAGGGAAAGACGACTTGAAAATTGTGTTTACATCCTTACACGGAACCGCTATTATGGGAATGCCGCAAGCTTTAAAACAGGCCGGCTTTACCGATCTCACAATTGTCAAAGAACAAGCAACACCAGATGGCTCGTTCCCTACCGTTATTTCTCCTAATCCAGAAGAACCAGAAGCGTTAAAAATGGCTATTGATTTAGCCGATGAAATAAATGCAGATTTAGTTATTGGAACCGACCCTGATGCAGATCGTATTGGAATTGCAGTACGAAATAATGAAGGTCAAATGCAAATCATGAACGGTAATCAAACCGCTTCTATGATGACCTGGTATCTATTAGATCAATGGAAAAAACAAGGTAAATTAACGGGTAAAGAATTCATTTGCCAAACCATTGTGACCACTAATTTAATGAATGATATTGCAGATGCATACCATGTAGATACCGAAATCACTTTAACTGGTTTTAAATGGATTGCAGATGTCATTCGCAGAAACGAAGGAATTAGAACATTTATTGGAGGAGGGGAAGAAAGCTTTGGATATATGGTTGGTGATTTTGTTCGAGATAAAGATTCTATATCTGCCGCATTAATTGTTGCCGAAATAGCCGCATTAGCCAAAGCAAACGGAAGTAGCTTTTATGCCGAGGTATTAGAAATGTACACCCAATTTGGACTCTACCAAGAGTCACTAGTTTCTATTGTTAAAGGGGGCAAATCGGGTAGCGAAGAGATTGCCAACATGATGGCCGATTTACGTGCCAATCCGCCTAAATCTTTAGCAGGTTATGATGTTGTGAAAATGGATGATGTTAAATTTGGCGAATCCACTGATTTGGCGTCCAAAGCCAAAAGACCACTTAATTTACCTTCTTCTAACGTACTGCAATTTTATTTAAGTAATGGAAGTAAAGTAACGGCTAGACCCTCTGGTACAGAGCCTAAAATTAAGTTCTACTTTAGTGTAAAGGGCACCCTTAATAAGGTAGCAGATTATGCGCAAGAACAAGCTAAATTACTGAAAGAAATTGAAGATATCAAAGCGGATTTAGATATATAATTATGGCTAAAATTGATTCCTCTACTCTTCTGACCGATTTAAAGAAACGGACAGAATTTTGTCTAAAAGAAGCCAAAAAGCTACGTAAACAAAAAGAAGAATCTTTGAACTTCAAACCTACTCCTGAGACTTGGAGTAAACTTCAATGCATCGCGCATTTGAATACGTATGCTGATTTTTATGTTGACGAAATAAAACAGGCAATAGAGAACAGCAAAAAAGCTTCTGTACCGCTATTTAAGCCCGGATTTATGGGGAATGTTTTTTCAAAGGCAATGATGCCCAAAAAGAAAACAACTATGATGCAGTCTCCATCTAACATGGAACCTGCCAAAGGAGAATTAACCAAGGATATACTAAATGTATTCATTCATAGGCAAAAGGAATACCTAGAAATACTTGAATTAGCGAAAGATAAAAATTTGAATAAATCTAGCATCAAGGTAACGATATCTAGATGGGTAAAGATCAATCTAGGAGATGCCCTTCGTATAAATGTATATCATAATGAGCGGCATATATTACAAGCCATTAAAACAGTAAAAGCTACGTAATTGAAAAAATATCTTTTAGAATTATCACAAGCGTTAAAAGGCGATTTAAAAACGGATGATGCCGTTAGGATTATTTACGCTACTGATGCCTCTGCCTATCGTGAATTACCATTAGCAGTGGCCATTCCTAAAGATAAAAATGATATAAAATTATTAATTGAATTTGCCAATACTCATCAGGTTGGTTTAATACCTAGAACCGCAGGAACTTCTCTTGCAGGTCAAGTTGTGGGTTCTGGTATTGTGGTAGATGTTTCTCCGTTTTTCACCTCCATACTTGAATTTAATGCGAAAGAAAATTGGGTGCGTGTAGAACCCGGTGTCATTAGAGATGAATTAAATTATTTCTTAAAACCTCACGGATGTCTTTTCGGTCCAGAAACCTCTACCTCTAACCGAGCCATGATTGGCGGTATGGTAGGTAATAATTCGTGCGGTTCTAACTCTATTGTTTACGGAAGTACTCGAGATCACCTTTTAGAAATAACGGGTTTTTTAAGCAATGGCCAAGAAGTTGTTTTCAACGCCTTAACTCAACAAGAATTTGAGCGTAAATTAAATCTGCCTAAGGAAAACTTAGAAGGACAAATTTACCGACATATATACACGTTGTTAAAAGAGAAAGAAAAACAATCTGAAATTATAAGTCACTACCCTAATCCAAAAATAAAAAGAAGAAATACCGGTTATGCCTTAGATTTATTGCAACAAGCGGATGTTTTTAATTCCAATACGGAGAAATTTAATTTTTGTAAACTCATTGCAGGTAGCGAAGGAACATTAATTTTCATTACAGAGATCAAAGTTAACGTTGACCCTCTACCTCCTAAAGCACAAGGATTATTAGTGGCTCATTTTGACTCTTTAGATGATTCATTACAGGCCAATTTAATCGCGTTAAAGTACAATCCATATGCGGTGGAGTTAATGGATAATCTAATTTTAGATTGTACCATCGGACATCCGATGTATGAGAAATATCGCTTTTTTCTAAAAGGAGAACCCAAAGCAATTTTAGCCATACAATTACATGCCTCTACCGAAGACGAATTACATACTGCGTGTGAGAAATTAATTCATGAACTAAAAGACAAAAACTATGGGTTCCATTACCCTGTATTAAAAGGAGGCGACATCTCCAAGGTATGGGCATTAAGAAAAGCAGGCCTTGGTTTATTAGCTAATATTGCGGGTAAAGATAAAGCGGTTCCGGTAATTGAAGACACTTGTGTTACGGTAGAGGATCTACCCAACTATATTGAAGAATTTGGAAAACAACTTAAAAGTCGCGGATTAAGCTGTGTCCATTACGCCCACGCAGGTACTGGTGAATTGCATTTGCGCCCCATGATTAATTTAAAAACAAGTGCGGGAGCACAGCTTTTTAAAGATGTAGCTCAAGACATCGCTACTTTAGTCAAAAAGTATAAAGGTTCATTAAGTGGTGAACATGGGGATGGTAGATTGAGAGGCGAGTTTATTTCACAAATGGTAGGCCCTACTATATATCAAGACTTCGTCTATTTAAAAAAAGTATGGGATCCTAACAATATCTTAAACCCGGGTAAGATTGTAAATACACCGGAAATGAATAAAAGTTTACGGTATGCTCCAGATGTCAAAACGCCCACTTTTAACACGGCTTTTGACTTTTCGAAAAATGGTGGTTTTTTAGAGTCTGTAGAGTTATGTAATGGTTCAGCTGATTGTAGAAAGACAGAGTTAACAGGTGGAACCATGTGTCCATCTTACATGGCTACCAGAGATGAAGCACACACGACCCGGTCACGTGCAAATACTTTGAGAGAATTAATGACTCAAAGAGAAGATTTAGCTTTCACTTCACCGGAGCTGGAGCAATCTATGGAGTTATGCTTAATGTGTAAAGGCTGTAAAATGGAATGCCCCAGTAATGTAGATATGGCTACCTATAAAAGTGAATACTTATTCCAGAAATTCAAAATCAACTCACCTTCATTTACGCAAAAGAAAATGGCCCACTTTTCCAATAGTATGGAATTAGTGAAAACTTTTTCTCCCATTTCAAATTGGGTACTGCAATCGCCATTAAAGAATACCATTAAAAAAGTGATGGGAATTTCTATAAAAAGAGAGATTCCCATACCCGAAAAAACGAGTTTGTTTGAATGGTATAAAATTCATCAAAATACCACTCGGCTAGAATTGCTGAAGTCAAAAAAATCAGAAGTACTTTTCTTTTGTGATGAATTTACAAATTATTTGGATGTTGATACCGGAATTGCTGCACTTAAACTTTTATGGACCTTGGGATATGACGCTAAAATTTTAGCTCAAAGCGAAAGTGGAAGAACCGCAATTTCTAAAGGCTTTTTAACCGAAGCGAAAGCATTAGCCGTTCATAATGTGACCTTGTTTCAGGCCAAGGTTAGTCCACAAATTCCTCTAATCGGCATCGAACCTTCTACAATTTTATCCTTTAGAGATGAATACCCCAACTTAATTGGATCAAATTTGAAGGAAAAGGCCACTATTTTAGGCAAAAGCAGCTTATTAATTGAAGAGTTTTTATGTCAAGAAATAGATAAAGGAAACATTAGCGAACAAGATTTCAACCCCACTATAGTTGCGTTTCAAATTCACGGGCACTGTCATCAAAAGGCATTATCAAGTGTTACATTTACCAAACGTATTTTGTCTCTACCTACGAATGCAACTGCCAAAGTAATTCCTTCTGGTTGTTGCGGTATGGCTGGATCTTTCGGATACGAACAATATGAAACATCTATGAAAATTGGAGAGTTAGTGTTGTTTCCTGCCATAAGAAAAAAAGCGAAGAATGTAATCACCGTAGCCCCAGGAACAAGTTGTCGGCAACAAATAAAAGATGGCGTAAACGCTGACTCAAAACATCCCGTTCAAGTTTTGTGGGACCTCGTAAAAAAATAAACCAGGTTATTAACAACCTTTCCTGTTTAAATAGTTTGAGAAATCCTTTTCTATTCTTAGAAAAAGAAGTTAATTGCGGTATTATTTAATTAAATCCAACTAATTATGAAAAAGACATTACTATCAATGGTAACTGTAGCTGTATTTTTTGCAGGTTCAGTAGCACTTACTTCTTGTGGAGGTGCAGAAGAGACTCAAGACCACGCTGCTGGTGAAGAGCATGTAGATCACGCTGAAGAAGCACCAGTTGAAGAAGCTGTTGTTGTGGAAGAAGAAGTTATGATGGAAGAAGTTGTTGCAGATTCTGCTGAAGGTGAAATGAAATGTGGTGAAGGCGATGCCGCTGAATCAACAGAAACTGAAGGCGAGCACAAATGTGGCGAAGGTAAATGTGGGGAGGAGTAATCATCCAAACTTATAGAACAAAAAAAAAGGTTGAACGAAAGTTCAACCTTTTTTTTATGCCACATATTTCACTTAATTAACGAATTTGATTAATTCGAATACCTAAATCTCTTTCTATTGCTTTAATTTTATTGACCTCTGCTGAGGTAACGAAACTAATTGCCATTCCTTTGTTTCCTCCCCGAGCCGTTCTTCCACTTCGATGCGTGTAAAAATCCAAATGGGTAGGTAAATCATAATGCACAACGTAACTTAATCCTTCAATATCTATTCCGCGTGCCGCAACATCTGTAGACACCAAAATTTGGAGCGACTTATTTTTAATTCCACGCATAACTTTATCGCGTTCCTTTTGTTGCATATCTCCTTGCAACGCATCACAATTATAGTTTTTCGCTAACAATTGCTTAGATAATGTGGTGGCCATCTTTTTTGTGGTACAGAAAATAACGCCTCTCGCTTTACCTTGCGACTTCAAAAACTGAATTAACATGTCCAATTTGTCAAGTTCACGCACCACTAAATACTGATGTTCAATATTCTTGTTAACAACATCTTCTTTACTTACCGAAACATTTAAAGCTTCTGAACTTAAGTAATTATTAATAATTGCTTTCACTTCCTTTGGAATAGTAGCGGAAAACAACCAGGTGTTTCTTTTTTCTGGACATTGATCTAAAATGGTTTCTAAATCCTTTTTAAAACCCATGTGCAACATTTCATCGGCTTCATCCAAAACCACGGTTCTTACCCCACTTAAATCTACCACTTTTCTTTCCAATAAATCAACCAGTCTTCCCGGGGTAGCTACTAAAATATGGGTCGTTCTTGTTAAGCGACTTAATTGTTTAGAAATATGCTCCCCCCCATACACTGCTTCTGTGAAAATTTTGTCAGAATTGTACTTAGTGAATTTAAAGAACTGCTTAGCAATTTGTTGACCTAACTCTCTGGTGGGACTTAATACCAGCGCTTGAACTTTATCACTTTTTGGGTTAATGTGATGTAAAATTGGTAATCCAAATGCGGCTGTTTTACCCGTTCCTGTTTGTGCTTGAACTACAATATCAGATTTATTCTGAACCAAAAAAGGAATAACTTTTTCCTGAACTGGGGTTGGATCAATAATTTTAAGATCGTTAATCGCCTTAACGTAATTGGGATGGATCCCTAACTCTATGAATTTAGCCACTGGTATTTATATTTTTATTGGTTGCAAAGGTAACCAATGCCATAAATGAGTTAAGATTAATCATTTATTTAAATCAGGGGTACCACATACTAATATTGAAACAAACCTCGGATTCTAACATGCGTAGCTCCAGAACCATATTCTCTAAAATCTGCATCCCAAAACTCCATGTTTCCATGACTGCTGAGTATAGATCTAACTTCTTGCTTTAGCACCCCTTCTCCCACTCCATGAATCACCAC
Organism: Salibacteraceae bacterium; assembly: GCA_047610145.1. GTDB lineage: Bacteria > Bacteroidota > Bacteroidia > Flavobacteriales_G > Salibacteraceae > CAJXZP01. The sequence goes on from JBLFZF010000020.1 coordinate 15,483, forward strand.
CAATTCGCTCACCAAACTCGTAATGCAATCTTGAATGAATTGTTCTAATCTAAAATTTTGAATTTGTAACATTTCAGAATTAGACAGATTTTGAGGCTTGTCTACTAGTTCATATATATGTAAATCTATTTCCGGATATCCTGATTTACTCACTCGTTGAAAAACTTTTTTAGGAATATGTTGCAATACCTCTTTGCGAGTATCTGATTTTAAATTATCTAGCTTAAAGTCAGATTGAAGATCTTTTCTATGATGAACTACTTCATTATTGGAGTTTACCTTTAGTATATTTGATATATCAAATTCAAATGAAAAGCCTTCTAAATCAACTAAAACTTGATTGGCATTTAAAATTTCAGTAATGACCCCTTCTCCATCCTCATCTAAAAGGTGTACTTTATCTCCTACCAAAAACTTCATAGTACAAATTTATAGTAGCTGTGGTTTACAGCTATTACGGAATTCTAACTTTAAAGTGAAAATTATCTTTTCTAAAACTTACGTAAACACCTTTATATAAATATCTAAAATCACTTGATTACCTAGTTTAGAGAACAATTACCGCTAATTCCAGCTGTTTTTAATCATTTGAAAATGTTTTCGCCCCCCTACCAACCAAATAAAATTCGGTGAAACAGCAAAAAACATCACTGAAACCCGTGACACCACTCTGTAAAAGCCATATTTATTAACAATTATTCGTAGTTTTCAACAATTCATCTCAAATCCTTCGTGAATGCTTGCTATTACTGAGCTATCGTCTATATTTGGAGGAGTAAATTAATAATTTTTAATCTCTTAATAAACACACTATGAATAAAGCACAATTAATAGATGCAATGGCTGAAGGAGCTGGTATCTCAAAAGCAGCAGCTAAAAGCGCATTAGAAGCATTTGTAGGGGCAACAGAATCAACTTTAAAATCAGGTGGACGTGTTTCATTGGTAGGTTTTGGATCTTTTTCTGTTTCTCAAAGAAACGCTAGAACAGGACGTAACCCACAAACTGGAGCTGAAATTCAAATTGCAGCTAAAAATGTTGTTAAATTTAAAGCAGGTTCTGATCTTTCTGGATCAGTTAACTAGTCTTAATTTCAAGAAATTAAAAGCCTTTGCAAATCTGCAAAGGCTTTTTTTTGTGCCCAAAATTTTTCTGCGCCCTTTTTTCATTGAATCAAAAGTCAATAAATTTGAAACTATCGATTTTATACACGTGGAAATAAATGCATTCAAATGGTAAAATTCAGATTTACAGACTACTTACAAAACAGATTAATCCAACGCCAAAAAAACTTACTGTTTTCATTAAAAAAATTACGCATTCATTACATCCAAACATAATTTTAGTTCTACTTTTGTCGCACGCAATCGGAAACGGTTAAAGTAAATTTGGTTTGGTAGTTCAGTTGGTTAGAATACCTGCCTGTCACGCAGGGGGTCGCGAGTTCGAGTCTCGTCCAGACCGCATTAAAAGCCGTAAGTCATTGACTTACGGCTTTTTTGCATTTTACAGGATCCCTTTTAGCACGATTTAGGCATGACGCTTCTACTTTCTTATTTTCCATGCCTTGGAAAAAAATAATAGAATATTAATTCAAACTCCATCTTCCATTTCCATTTCGTAACCCTAAAAGAAATAAGCTGGACCAAATAATACTTTCTCCAATGAAATATTTTTTTTTTACTATCCTCATTTTCCAAATTTTCATTTTTGTGCAATTTCGAAATTGCATCACAAAAAAATAACTCCTTCTTAAAAAAATAAGAAACAAGAATAAATGTCTCTCAATTTTGAGCAGAAAATAATTCGAAAAAAAAGTTGATGAATTTCTATAAAATGAAAATATTTATAAAATAAAACGAGGGTTATTATTCCCTAACTATTTCATTTTTAAACTACTCAAATTCTGGTTTTAATTTATTCAAAAAAAGTCAAAATTTATTGTGGTTTATTCTATTATTTAATAGTACTATTGTGCCATCGAAGCCGATATAGGTGGAGAAAGTTGGTTTGGTAGTTCAGTTGGTTAGAATACCTGCCTGTCACGCAGGGGGTCGCGAGTTCGAGTCTCGTCCAGACCGCTAAAATTCAAAAAGCTTCACAGAAATGTGAAGCTTTTTTTTTACGTATACTTTTGATTGAAGTCGCCTACTTATACAGCTACAAGGCTAGAAGCATCAACGTAAGTTTCACTAGGATGAATACTTATACACAGAACTATAAAACTATCACTTTAGTTCCCTAACACTTATTAACCACAAGGTTTAATACATTTACAGGTAAACCCTATAAAAATCACGATCCACCTAAGTTGGTTCCTAACATCTTCTTATTCCAATCGAATACCCTAAACTAGGTATTTATCTCACCTCCTATTACCCTACCTTTGTTTTAAATATGATTATTAACATTCCTCTTACGCTCATTTAATTTAGCGACATCCCAATATAACACTCTATGAAAAAGATTAATGCTTTAATAATTGATGATGAAATTGCCGCTGCTGAAAACATATCTATTCTTTTAGATACCTTTTGTCCAGAAATTAATGTTGTAGAGATCGCACATTCTATTTCTAAAGGTTTCCAAAGCATAAAAAAAAACAATCCAGATTTAATTTTCCTAGATATCTCCATGCCTCCAGAAGGTACTGGGTTTGATCTGTTAGACATGTTACCTAACAGAAATTTCCACGTAATTTTTGTCACCGCCCATGACCAATATGCTTTAAAAGCGATCAAACAGCGTGCATTTGATTATTTATTAAAACCTATAGATTACAAAGAACTTATTCAAGTGATTAATCAATTTGTTATGACGCACGGGGTGAAAAAAAACACCGTTGCTTCGCAAAAGATAATATCCTTATCTACAGATGATGGAACGCATATAATTAAACAAAAAGACATCCTGTACTGCAAGGCATCAGGCAGTTACACCGAATATCATTTGCAGAATAGAAATCCGATAATTATTTCTAAGTCGTTAAAACATGCCGAAACAATTGTAGATATGAGCCTCTTAAAAAGAGTACATAGGTCGTATATCATAAATACAGAACATATTGTAAAAGTATCTAAAGAAGACGGAGGAAGTGTTTTTATAGGAAATACGCAAATTCCAGTTTCAAGAAAATACTGCAGTGATATATTAAGTTTAGTCACATTAAACCCCTAAACATCTGATATAAAACACATAGCATTCCCACAAAGTAACCAGTAGCTTTCACCAAGACGCTTCTGCTGAATAGAAAGAATATTACACCGTAGAAATGCCATAAAAATGATCAACGTCTATCTTGAGTATAATTCGTTTTTGATTCATTTAAACCCTTCGCTTCCTCCGCAGAAAAGTGGCCTGTTACATCCTTAGCCTTCTACTTACTTCCAGCTGCAGAACTATACTAAACTTACATCCCTTCCTCTACTTTTTTAAAAGTTCATACACAAAGTAGGTGGTTTCTTAATTGGGATGTGTTTTTGTAAGTGAAATGCAAATTTTGTTCCAGTTAGCTACGCCTCTTTATACCTGCCATATAATCGTACAGAAATCCCAAGTAGGTCTGACAAACCAAACAAGCATTTTCACAAAGTAACTAGTAGCTTTCAGAAACACACATAACATAGATAGAAAGAACGTTGTATATTCGAATTGCGATGAGTATAATTCGCTTTTGACTCATTTAATCCCTTTGCTTCCTCCTTAGAAAAAGTGTCTGTAAATGGTCAGACACTTTTTTCACTCGCTTCTTCTTCCTTCTACGTAGGTTCATCCCGAACTTACCCCTTTTCGTGCTTTTTTTTAAATGAGCACAGTAAAAAAAGGTTTACCCATTTGGAAGTGATTTACAGCAACGAAACGTAAGTTATATTTTCAAAAAAAACTACATGTGTTCATATGATACATAAAATCGATCAAAATTATAAACATGTCTTACAAACTGAAAAAGCATTTTCACAAAGTATATATATGTCTTCATGAACCCTATTCCCGAAAAGAGAAAGAGCGTTGTACATTTGATTAGCGAAGAAAGAGATTGATATTTTTCATGACCAAAATTCGCTTTTGACTCATTTAAGCCCTTTGCTTCCTCCTTAGAAAAAGTGTCTAACAAGATAGTTAGACACTTTTTTCACTCGCTTCCTCTTCCTCTTCTTCTTCTTTCTACGTGTAGGTTCATCCCGAACTTACTCCCTTTTTGCACTTTTTTTAAATGTTAACATATAGAATAGGATTACCCTACTTTGAACCCATTAGATTCACTACTTTTGATTTTTACCTGCAACTCATAAAAAAAACAAACATATGGCTGAATATCAATTCGATCCAGAGCAATTTCAAAAACGAATACAGGCACTCTTACCCAATGTAAGAAACATTATTCTGGTATTAATACTAGTAATCGGTGGGTTTAGTTCCTTTTTTCAAATTGGCCCTGAAGAAGTCGGTGTAATTACACGGTTTGGAAAGTATTCCAGAACGGTAGATCCTGGACTTAATTTTAAAATTCCATTTACAGAAACTGTATACAAAGTTCCGGTTGAAAATCAACAAAAACTGGAGTTTGGTTTTAGAACCACAAATCCGGATATAAAATCTGACCACAGACGTTCAAAAAGCGATAAAGAAGAATCGCTAATGCTAACTGGAGACCTTAATTTAGCGAGCGTAGAATGGGTGGTTCAATATCGTATAGACAATGCCTATAACTATCTGTTTAAAGTACGAAATCCTGAATTGACACTCCGTGCCATTTCAGAGTCTGCTATGCGTCAAATTGTAGGTAACCGAACGGTAAATGAAGTTCTTACTGTTGGTCGTTCTGAAATTGGAGGTAAATTGGAAGAACTCATCCAACAAATTTGTCGTGAATATTCTATGGGAGTAAAAATTGACCAAGTCGTTCTTCAAGATGTGAATCCACCAGAACCTGTAAAAGGTGCATTTAACGCGGTAAACGAAGCGCAACAAGAGAAAGAAACGTTGATAAACATGGCTAAGTCTGCGTATAATAAGGTCATACCTAAAGCAAGTGGCCAAGCAGAAGAAACCATTCAAAAAGCAGAAGGATATGCTACGGAACGGGTAAATGTTGCTAAAGGAGAAGTTGCTAGGTTTAACGCAATTTATAAAGAATACATCAAAGCTCCTGAAGTTACAAAACGTAGAATATATCTTGAAACCATGTCGGAAGTAATTCCTCAAATGGGTAATGTCATCATTACAGATCAAAAAGGAAATGTGCTTCCTTTATTACAAATGCAATTACAACAATCTCAAAAATCAAAATAATGAATAATAAAACAATCATATTTGCGGTAATTGGTTTCCTTTTTGTTTTTATTCTAGCTCAAGGAGCTTTTGTCGTTGAAGAAAAAGAACAAGTCGTTATTACGCAATTCGGAGCTCCTATTGGAGATGCTATTTTAGAACCCGGAATTAATTTCAAAATTCCGTTTATTCAAAATGCCAATTTTTTTGAAAAAAGGTATATGGAATGGGATGGTGAGCCTAATCAAATTACCACAAAAGACAAAAAATTCATTTTTGTGGATACATATGCGAGATGGCAAATAACAGATCCTCTTCAGTTTTTTAAGAGATTAACAAATGAAAGAGGAGCGCAATCACGTTTAGATGATATACTCGATGGAGCCACTCGTAATTTTATTGCAAAAAACAATATTGAAGAAGCAGTAAGATCCAGTAATAGAATTCCAATTTCTGCAGATAGCTTAATCAAAGACACCTTACTTCCAATTAATGTAGGCAGAGAAGCTATTCAAAAACAAATTTTAGCGGAAGCTAACGTGCAAACGAATGATTTAGGAATTATCATTTTAGATTTTAGGTTTAAAAGAATAAATTACGTTCAAGAAGTTCAGGACCAGGTGTTTGAAAGAATGAAAAGTGAGCGTTTTAGAATAGCTGATAAATTTAGATCGGAAGGACAAGGGCAAGCTTCCAGAATTAACGGACAAAAAGAACGTGATTTAAAAGAAATTCAATCGGTTGCTTTTAGAAAAGCTGAAGAAATTATGGGAGATGCCGATGGGGAAGCAGCAGCTATCTATGCAGGCGCATATAACAAATCAGGTCAGTCCAAATCTTTATATGCGTTTTTAAAATCTATGGAGACTTTTGAAAAAACCTTTAGTACGAGAACTTCAGTTGTTTTAAATACAGACAACGAACTTTATAAGTACTTAAAGAAAATGGAGTAACCTCTCTCCTATTCATTCCGATTTATACAGTATGAAATCACTTAAAATTGTGTTTCTAGGAACACCTGATTTTGCGGTAGAAAGTTTAAAAGCCATTCAAAAATCTGCTCATCAAGTGGTTGGTGTTGTTACCATGCCTGATAAAAAGATGGGGCGGGGAAGAAAACTCCAAGGCTCAGCTGTAAAAACCTATGCGGTAGAGCATAACATCCATTTAATGCAACCGGAAAAATTAAAAAATCCAGAGTTCATTGAAGAGTTAAAGTCCTTAGCCGCAGATTTATTTGTAGTTGTTGCCTTTAGAATGTTACCCGAAATGGTTTGGAACATGCCAGAGTTAGGAACAGTAAACGTTCATGGGTCTCTTTTACCCCAATATCGAGGTGCTGCCCCAATAAATTGGGCTATAATTAATGGCGATCAAGAAACAGGTGTCACCGTATTTCGCCTAAAACACGAAATTGATACAGGAGATATTCTTTTACGTAAATCCATCCCTATCACCTCTGTTGATAATGCAGAAACAGTGCATGATAAACTAATGATTCTTGGAGGGCAAGCTTTAGCTGAATCAGTGGACTTAATTGCGGCTGGAAAGCCTACCTATTTACCTCAATTAAAGGATGACTATTTACGTTCTGCACCTAAGATTTACAAAGAAACATGCCAAATTAATTGGGACCAAAAAGTACTACCGATTCAAGATTTTGTCAGGGGTCTATCTCCCTACCCTGCTGCCTGGACGAGCGTTAATACCGATGGCCAATTGCTAGCTATAAAGGTTTTTAAAACCGAATTTTCGCTAGAAAAAGTACCACGTGCGGGAGCAATAGAAACCGACAACAAAACGTTTTTAAAGGTTTCGGGGACCAATGGATGGGTAGCAATTTTAGAATTACAAATTGCAGGAAAAAAGAGAATGGGAATTACTGATTTATTACGTGGTTTCTCTTTTTCTGATACGTGTGAAATTGAATGTTAAATTTGTAGAAACGGAAAACCATTTTACCTTAAGTATATGAAGATCATTGAATGTCCGAGAGATGCTATGCAAGGCCTGCATGAATTTATTGACACGGATAAAAAGATATCCTATATCAATCAGCTACTTGACGTAGGTTTTGACACGTTAGACATGGGAAGTTTTGTATCTCCCTCTGCTATTCCTCAAATGAGAGATACCTCAGAAGTGCTCAAAGGAATAGACTTATCCAGTACATCTACTAAACTATTAACCATTGTAGGTAATGAGCGCGGAGCTAGACAAGCTGCACAATTTGATGAAATCAGTTATTTAGGGTTCCCTTTCTCCATCTCTGAAACTTTTCAGAAAAGAAACATTAATAGCAGCATTGAAGATTCTTTTCATCGTGCAGAAGACATTTTAAACTGCTGTGTGATCCATCAAAAAGATTTGGTGGTATATATTTCAATGGCTTTTGGAAACCCATATGACGACCCTTGGAACGCAGATATTGTTTTAGAATGGGCCCATAAACTACATAATGAATTGGGTATTGATATTATTTCCTTGTCCGATACCATTGGCGTAGCAAAACCATCTACCATTGAATATTTATTTAAGACTTTAATACCGGAACTACCTTCCGTAGAATTTGGAGCCCATTTACACACCACCCCAGATACATGGGAAGAAAAAGTGCATGCCGCAGTAAACTCTGGTTGTATACGATTTGATTCCGCTATAAAAGGATTTGGAGGGTGTCCGATGGCTACCGATGATTTAACAGGTAATATGCCTACCGAAAAATTAATTAGTTATTTCAATCAGAAAAAAATTGATATTGATTTAAATCAAGAAGAGTTTCAAAAATCATTTACCATGACATCTTCTATTTTTCCTATTTAATTAATTCCCATTCACTATTCTATATACTGTTCCAGAATGCAATCCTTGATGAACAACTTTTAAGGTTTTTAGCAATAAATGATGTTGCTTTGACCTTCTACAAATGGAAAACAGTTCGGCTTCTTCGGGTAAAAAAATTAGAACTTCAGTATCCCGTAGCGTTCGTACTTTTAGTTGCTGAAACAAAGAGTCAAAATATTCAAAGTTCTCTCCTGCGAAATCTCCAGAGTCTAGCTTCCTACTTTTCGGATTGGATTTTATAGGAGGATTAATCAATATATAATCAAAGTGGAAATGTAGGTTTTCAAACAGATTAGAAAACACGGAAATCACATCCCAATTATTGTCACGTGCCTGCACAGAAAGTTCTGTCAATGCACTGTCGTTAATATCCGATGCCGTCACCATTGCACCTCTAGAAGCACAATATCCAGAAATTAAACCAGACCCACACCCTAATTCTAAAACCGTTTTTCCATCTACATCTACAGTGGATAAATAGGATAGAAACATCGTGGTAGAAAAATGCTTCTTAGGCGAATAAACTCCGGGTAAAATATTTACTGGAATATTTTCATATTTAAAACTAACGGTATTCTTATGTAACCATTGGTTATAAGAACCAAGCAATGGCTGCAAAATTGACTTAATAACACTTTTTAAATTCACTTCCTTTTGAAATTAAAACCAGATGAATAGGCACATCATTAATTTTGTTCTAAATTAAACAAACCGTTCCTAACAAATTTAATAGGGATCAATCATTTTTTTTCACTTTTACATTTTTTAATTACTAAAAAATTCAGCTATTTTTACCTACATTAATAAGATTCTTAGTAGATCAGTAATTTCGATACAAATCATATGCATCCAATACTATTTAAGTTTGATACTCCCTACTTTCTTACTGGTTTTTTACCCGATGAAATTATTATTTACGCCTATGGGGCTCTCATTCTGTTTGGCGTTATCATAGCATTTTTATTCTTACGAAAAAATGCGCTAAAAGAATTCCAATTACCGGAAGAAGATTCTCAATCTCTGCTTATGGGATTAATCATAATGTCGATTTTTGGAGGTAAGTTTTTTATGATTTTTGAAAACCCAAGTTACTATTTATCCAATCCTCAGACCTTAGTCAGTAATTCTGGATTTGTTTTTTACGGGTCGTTATGTTTTTCAATGGGCTTTATTTATTGGTTTATTAAGAAACACAAATTACCCACTTGGCAATTTCTAGATTTGATTGCGTTTGTTACGGTTATTGTTCATTTTTTTGGGCGTTTAGGGTGCTTTTTTGCGGGTTGTTGCCACGGTATCCCAAGTCACAGTTTTTTAAGTGTTACCTATACGGATGCAGCTAGTCAGGCCGAGCCTTTACACATGCCGCTTCACCCAACACAATTGTATAGTTCATTCTTACTATTCTCTATTTTATTGATTTTAAGCTGGGTAAAGAAACGGAAACAATTTAACGGACAGTTATTCTTGATCTATCTGATTATTTACTCCACAGGACGGTCACTCATTGAGGAGTTTAGAGGAGATGAAGCTAGAGGATTTCTTTTTGATGGATGGTATTCCAATAGTCAGTTTATCTCTACGTTAATTATTTTATTTGCCCTGCTTATGTATATAAGAATTAGAAAGAAGCGCATAAATAACTAAGAATTCAAATGGGCTTCAATCGCTAATTGATAGCCATATAAACCTTCCCCAGAAATCATTTTAACACACGCTTGAGCAGACAAAAGAACATGTCTAAAAGGTTCTCGTTTCAATACGTCAGAAATATGCACTTCAATTACGGGTGTTTTGATGGCAAAAATGGCATCGAGTAAAACCACAGAAGTATGCGCCAATCCCCCGGGGTTCATCACTACTCCATCATAATTATCTTCTTGCAGTTTATCTAGTAATTGCCCTTCATGATTACTTTGAAAATAATCTAATTCTACCTGCACAAATGCACTCTTTAACTCTAGTAAATAATCCTCAAAACTTTGAGTGCCGTACATATTCGGCTCACGTTTTCCTAATAAATTCAAGTTAGGACCATTAATAATTAGAATTCTCATATCCTACGTATAGTTTTTTATCGCTTTTTGATGTCTTTCAATTAAATGTACAATTAAACTTTTAGGTTCTCGCACGGTCACTTCATTAGACCAACCTGCCAACATTTGAATCAATTCAAATGTAACGATTATGTATAAAGAAACTATTCCCCCGTTTGGGGTTAACTCAATTTTTTGAGAAGAATGAATCGGCTGTGAATCAATGTACTGAATCAAAACTTTATTGCATTCAAATTTAACCCATTCTGGATTTTGTGCGGGATTAGCCGTTATTCCCAATGAATTTTTAAAGAACTCCTCCGCTACAAATTCTGTTGAGCGAATAAACTCATACTTTTGTAAACGTACTTCATTCATTCGTTCCAATCCAAAAACCTTGTAAATTTCAGCGCCCTTTTCTCTACAAATTAAATACCACCTATTGTTATGCTCTTTTAACAAATAGGGCTCCACTTCCCTTTGAGTAGAACCTTCTGTTTTAAAACTATGGTAATCAAAACCTATAATATTTCGCTTACGGATGGCATTCAAAATAGGCGCTAAAAACTCGTTACCCGAAACTGTTGGTATATTTTCAAACTGTATGTACTCTTTCTCTTTTGGAGAATCACCTGAAGTTAGATTCACTTTATCTAACACTTTCTCAATGGCATTTTGGTAGTCCTTAAAAATTGCCACATTTTTAAACTGCGTTAAAATATTGGTTGCAAATTGAACCGCTTCAATTTCATCTTCGTTTAACGGTACTTTATCAATGCTGTAATCCGAACTTGAATAAAAATACCCGCGATGGATTCTACTGTACTCAATAGGTGCAAAATAACCAAGCGCCTCATCGTTTTTCATTGCACGAACATCTTTTTCAATACTTGATTTCGATATAGGTTTTAATAAAACATCGCTACATTTATCCATGATATCCTCTACCGATGGATAGGGTTTATACTTATTTCTAAGCATCTTATCAATCACGTGGTATCGAATGGTTGCGAATTTATTTGCCGGCATCTTTCCCTATTTTATACTACAAATATAAACGCTAGCGGTATCGAATCTATTGAAATCCAATCCCTTGTTCAACTATTTATTTATTCCGGACACCCTTGATAAATTACAACCTTAATTAACTGATATTTAAATGTATTAGATTAATCTAAATTAATATATTTGCGCCACTAAAAATAAAAACACATAAAATGAAGACTATATTTACCTGCCTTTTATTTGTATTCGGAGTACTTACTTCCATTCACGCACAAACAGGATCACTATCCGGAATCATTCGCTCTAAAGGAGAAAAGTTATCATTTGTTAGGGTTCAGGATACCATTTCAAATCAATACGCCACATCCAATCAAACGGGAGCATATGAATTGACTAATTTACCTTTTGGAAAACATGAAATAGAATTCTCTATTCTGGGATTTGAAGTTCAAACAATCACTATAGAAATAAGTTTGAATAGGGCACATCCAAAACTAAATGTGGAGTTAATCCCCTCTCAAATTATGCTTAACCAAATGGTCATTACGGGTACCAAAACATTTAAAAGACAAACCGAAAGTGCCGTAATTGTAAATGTCATTGACCGCAAAATTTTAAGCGCTGTAGAAGCATGTAATCTATCTGAAGGACTCAAGTTTCAACCCGGACTTCGCGTAGAAACCGATTGTCAAACGTGTAATTACACCCAATTACGAATGAATGGTTTGGGTGGAGGTTATTCGCAAATACTCATTAATGGACGACCAATTTTTAGTCCGCTAACGGGTTTATATGGTTTAGAGCAAATACCCGCAAATATGATTGAGCGTATTGAAATTGTACGTGGAGGTGGCTCTGCTTTATATGGCTCCAGTGCTATTGGAGGAACGGTCAACGTATTAACCAAAATCCCTACCGAAAGTGGGTTTTCAGTCAATAATACCTTTCAAAATATTAACGGAAAAGCCAACGATAATATATTTAGCGGTAACGCCACTGTTTTAACTCACAAAGGAAATGCAGGAGCTTCTGTTTTTGTGAACTCCAGAAATCGGGCATATTACGACCATAACGGAGATAACTATTCGGAACTACCCGAGTTAAAAAACAATTCATTTGGTACAAATCTATTTCTACAACCCACCAGTAACCAAAAACTGGAAGTCAGTTTATCTAACATAAACGAGTTTAGATATGGGGGTGAAATGGTAGACAAACCGGCTTATCTTACTCAACAATCGGAAGAAAGAACGACTAATGTAGTCCTTGGAAGCATTGATTATCAAATCAATTTCAATAATGACAGCACGTCAATTATTGCTTATGCTGCGGGTTCCAATACTGACAGAGACCATTACACAGGTATTTTTCCAGATGATAGCGCTGCAATAGCCTCTCATTTAACAAACGCTCCATACGGTTATTCCAACGTGACTACTTGGCAAGGTGGGGCACAATTAAACCATAAACTCAAGATGTATAATGGCCTAGCCAACGTGCTGACTCTAGGAGCAGAATACTTAGAAGACGAGGTCTACGACAACATTACCTCTTACAATTACTTGATTGATCAACGAACCACTAATTTCGGAGCTTTTGCACAGAGCGATTGGGATGTAACGTCATCAGTTAACCTTTTGGCAGGAGTGAGAATGGATAAACACAACATGGTGAACACGCCTATTTTTAGTCCGCGGGTTTCATTATTATACAAACTAAAAACCAATACCCAATTTAGATTGACCTGGGGAACTGGGTTCAGGGCACCTCAGGCTTTTGACTCTGATTTACATATCGCTTTTGCCGGAGGAGGTATTTCTAGAGTTTCATTGTCTGATGATCTGAAAGAAGAACGTTCCAATAGTTTAAGTGCCTCTGTAAACTATGACTTATCTAAAACTAAATACGTTATAGGCTTTACCCTTGAAGGCTTTTACACCCATCTTAATGATGCCTTTTATCTTCATCCATTAGGTACAGATGCTTTTGGTGAGCGTTTTGAAAAAAGAAATGGGGATGGCGCTACAGTTCAAGGCGGTACCCTAGAACTCCGTGCCAATTACAATCGGAAATACCAATTAGAAACCGGAATTACTATTCAATCTAGTTTGTACGATTCCCCTATTTTAGTCGTAGACGAACTTGCACCGAGAGAAGAGTTTCTTAGAACCCCGAATGTATATGGCTATGGAACCTTAACTATCTATCCAACAAAAAATATTTCATGTGCCATTAATATGGTGTATACCGGACCAATGGAATTAGTCCATTTTGGAGGAGCACCAGAACAAACAGTAGATGCATTTACTACCAGTCAAGATTTTCTTGATATAGGTGTTAAAGCAGGGTACACATTGTTTTTTGATACAGTTGATAGTGGTCTCGAGCTTTTTGCAGGATTAAAAAATCTAACAAACGCTTATCAATCAGATTTTGACACGGGTAAAAATAGAGATAGCAATTATATTTATGGACCCTCTTTACCTCGCACCGTATTTGTGGGGATTAAGTTTTTTTCGCTCTAATTATCCTCCTATCGATGCAAAAGATAAAAGCCTGTATCTTCAATGATTTTACTAAATTCTTAACCTCCAATTCCTTACTTTTGCAGCAAATACAAGAACCATGGAATTAGGCGAATTTAATAAACTCAATATCCTTCGATTTAGAAGTAACGGTTGTTATTTAGGAGAATATGATGGAGACCCATCTGAAATCACAGATGATGTCGACCCCGCTGAAGACCCATTTGGTGAAGGTATTCTTCTTCCGCAACGCTATGTAAAGGAAACCATGAAACTGGGAGATGAACTCACTGTTTTTGTATATACCGATTCTGAGGACCGTGTGGTAGCGACCACTCAAAAGCCAAAGATTTTACTCCATGAATTCGCCCCATTAATGGTGAAGTCGGTCACAGCGGTAGGCGCATTCTTAGATTGGGGATTACAAAAAGATTTATTTGTACCCTATGCTGAGCAAGCAAAAAAGTTAGAAGAAGGAAACATGAATGTCGTTTTCTTGTATCTAGATGCCGAAACAGAGCGACTTGTTGGAACTACAAAAATTGATAATGTAGTAGATAACGAAGAGCTTCTCGTGGAAGAACAGCAAGAAGTAAAAATATTAGTTTACAAAGAAACTCCTCTAGGTTACAAAGCCATCATAAACGATGAAAACGTTGGCCTTCTCTATCGAAACGAATTAAATCAGCGGGTCCGTATTGGAGAATATTACACGGCTTTTGTTAAGAAAATTAGAGAAGACAATAAAATAGATTTGACTTTAGATATTCAAGGATCTGAAATCATTGAACCTAGTGCAAAAGCCTTGTTGATTAAAATTCAGGCAGAACATGGTTTTGTTCCCTATAACGATAAATCAGATCCAGAAGATATTCGCGAATACTTTAAAATGAGTAAAAAGACCTTTAAAAAGGCCGTTGGATCGCTTTACAAAGATCACTTAATTGAAATTAAAGACGATGGTCTCTACTTAGTGGTTGAAGATATTTTGTAATCAGATGAAAACGGCAGCATGAGTAATAAGGTAATCCTAATGATTTTTGATGGATATGGCATTGCCAAAAACCCAGAAGTTTCAGCGATAGAAAGCGCCAATACGCCTTTTATTGATTCCCTTTACACCAAATATCCCCATGCACAATTAGAGGCATCCGGCTTATTTGTGGGCCTTCCTGACGGTCAAATGGGAAATTCGGAAGTGGGTCATATGAATTTAGGTGCAGGACGGGTGATTTACCAAGATATTGTTCGTATCAACAAAGAAATTAAGGACGGTGACTTTCAAACCAATCCAATATTGGTAAACGCTTTTGAAACGGCTATAAAAAACAATAAAAAGGTGCATGTAATGGGTCTTTTATCAGACGGTGGAATCCACTCTCATATCCATCACCTAAAGGCCATTTCTAGCTATTCAAAATCATTAGGTTTTGATAACCTCTTTTTACACGCTTTTATGGATGGCAGAGATACAGACCCAAAAGGTGGACTTGGATATTTAATGGATATTGAGAATCATTTCGAATCTACTACAGGCAAAGTAGCCTCTATTATTGGACGATATTATGCAATGGATCGCGATAACCGTTGGGAACGAGTGCAACAAGCATATCATTTATTGGTAAACGGAAAAGGAGCCGAATTTGAATCTGCTACACATGCTATTCAGGCATCATATGCTCAAAATATTACGGACGAGTTTGCTCCAGCTTCTGTTATTACTAAAAATGGACAGCCTCTTGCGAAAGTCGAAGCCGGTGATGTCGTTATTCATTTCAATTTCAGAAGTGATCGCGCCCGTGAGTTAACCGCAGCACTTACCCAAGGAGTTGAAAATGAGTATAACATGAATGTAATTCCGTTGAGTTACAACTGCATGACTAATTTTGACGCTAGTTTTAAAGATGTAAACGTATTATACCGAAAGGATAATTTAAACAACACCTTAGGAGAAGCCATTGCTGTTGCTGGAAAAAGCCAAATACGAATTGCCGAAACAGAAAAATATCCGCATGTTACGTACTTCTTTAACGGAGGCCGAGAGTTACCATTTGCGCGAGAACAGAGAATTATGATTCCTTCTCCAAAAGTGGCTACATACGATTTACAACCGGAAATGAATGCGGATCAGTTAAAAGTCGCCATTAACAAAGAACTAAAAAAACAAGAAGTAGATTTAGTTGTTCTAAATTTTGCTAACCCAGATATGGTAGGACATACTGGAGTTTTTGAGGCCGCAGTAAAAGCGGTAGAAACCGTAGATACCTGTGGTGAATCAGTGATCAAATGTGGGCTAGAAAACGGGTACTCTACCCTATTATTAGCTGATCACGGAAACGTGGATTGCATGAAAAACCCAGACGGTTCGCCAAACACCGCACATAGTACACAACCGGTACCTTGGTTCTTTATTGATAATAACATTCATCCTACCTTGAAAAATGGAAAATTAGCAGATATTGCTCCCACTATATTAAACTTTATGGGCGTTAAAATACCAGAAGAAATGACCGGAAATATATTATTTCAATAATGGCGAATAAATAGTTAATCTACTAATTTATTGTATTTTGCCTCCGGTTTAATCGAATCATCAATCAATAATTACAAATGAAAACATTAAAGTATATCGGATTTTCTTTATTAAGTCTATCTGTAATTTTTGTAGCTTTTGGTATGTTTCAAGATCAAGAGGTTTCTGTAAGTAGATCAATTGTCGTTAATGCGCCTATTGACAATGTATTTGATCAATTTAATGACCTAAGCAAACGTTTAGCCTGGTCTCCTATGAAAACACAAGATTCTACAAGGGTGACTACTCTAGGAGGTATTACCAAAGGAGTTGGCGCTTCGTATTCTTGGACTTCAGAAAATTCTGGTGATGGCTCAATTTCATATGCAGAAGTAGTTGCCAATCAATTAATAGAATCTAAATTATACTTTGGTTCTCCGGAAGATGAACCCGCACAAGGATTAATGATCTTTTCAGAAGTGGCAGATGGGGTGAAAGTAACTTGGGAAATACATATGGACATGGGTAATAATCCCGTTATGCGAATTATGGGTAGGTATATGGATGAAATGGTAGGTTCTACCTTTGAAAATGGTCTTATTGCGATGAAAAAAATTACAGAAAACGAAAAGCCAATAATTACAGTGAATGAACTAGATATTGAATCTGTTCCTTTTATTTCTGTACTTGATTCCTGTTCCATTAATGAGATGAGTCAAAAAATTTCATTAAACTATTCCATTCTCGGATCTTATATTGGAAGTAATCAAATTAAATCGGGGAGTTTTCCACGCACCTCTTTTCATACATGGAATCCACCAACAAAAGTAAGTTTTGAGCAAATGTTGATTCTATCTGAAGTCCATGAATCGCAAGATGACGTAATTCAATCTGGAATGACCTACAGCGGAAAAGTAATTACCGCTACGCACGTAGGCTCTTACGAAACCTCTTCGGTAATTTGGGAAGCTTTAGACGAGTATATGACTTCTAACGGAATGGAAATGAATGGTTCACCGTGGGAGGAATACGAAAACTCTCCAAGAAACCAACCCGACCCATCTCAATTGATCACCAACATTTACATGCCCGTTAAATAACCAAAAAAATTGTGAAAATGGCGACTAATTTTAGGCGCCATTTTTTTTACCCAAACAATCCTAATTCAACGCGCTTCCCTACATTTGCGACCTCGTTAAAAACACCAATCATGCTACCAAAATCAAAAATTTATATTATGGGATTTGCCACCTTACTGGCATTCCCAGCTATTGGGATTACCCTCATTGGTTTTGTAGAAGAGCATCCTTGGGAATTTTCAATTAATTGGAACTCACCTCTTGCTATAGGATATCAAACCTTAATTGGTTTGGCTTTTGGAACACTAGCCGGGCTCTTTGCTTGGTGGTTAATTAACCGCAGAGATATGCTTCAAATAAAAATGAAGTACGGTAAACTTATTCATAGTTTTAAACTGACTAAATGGGAAATGATTTTCCTTTCATTTTGCGCAGGGGTAGGCGAAGAGTTTTTATTTAGAGGGGTCATTCAATCGTATTGGGGAGTTTGGATTACCGCCATATTTTTTGTCGCTATACATGGATATTTAGATCCTAGAGACAAAAAAATGATGACCTACGGCTTCACCATGACCGTTATTATAGGTGTTTTAGGTTACATGAAAATGTATTTTGGATTAGTCGCTCCCATGGCTGCCCACATGGCTATAGATGTTGTTTTATTGTACAATTTAAGTATCGATAAATCCTTTAACTTTATACCATCTCAACCTACTGAAGCCTTTCGAAACTTGGATCACGAAATATTAGATGAGTTAGAAAACGAAAAGACCGAAACACCGTCAATCGAAAAAAAAGACTAAGCTTGCACACTTTCAAATTCAAACTTATCTCCATTAAATAGGCCTTTATCGCTTAGTTTCAGACTAGGAATAACCAACAAAGCCATAAAAGAAAGAGACATGTAAGGAGCTCTCAATTTACTTCCAAGTGCAATCGCTCGATTACTCAATGCTTCATACCTATCGGCTACGTGTTCTGCCGGTTGATCAGACATTAAACCTGCTACCGGTAAAGGAAGTACATCCACTCCATGCGTATCTAC
>JBLFZF010000021.1:0-33249 GCA_047610145.1 Salibacteraceae bacterium
AATATTTTTGAGTGCCTCTAATACGACATTGGCCATTTTTGAATTTTATCCACATCCATGCCTTACCTCTGTACTCTTCAGTAATTTCCCAGCATCCTAGGTCATTGGTCCATGTGGCATCTTGTGTAAACCAATTATCCTTAGTGATTACTTTTACTCTTCTTACTCCTTGAAAGCCTAATTGTGTGTCTTCCACTCGGACACATCCTGCTGGATACCTTGGATTTTCTGGGTAAACGCAACCGTATTCGTTTACAGGCGGTGGAGGCGGAGGGTTGCAGTCACACCACCATTCCCAGCTTGGAGAACCACCTGGGTTGTTGTTTCTAAGCCTTGCGGTACATCCTGGTCCGCAATCTGGCTGGTTGGGTACTCTTCCAATGGCATCCTCGCCAATGTCAAGAATTGTAAAGCCTGTGTTGGCGGGTAAATAATCTTCTAATTGACTTAAATTATTAGTGATCCGAAATGATTCAGTAATTAGAAGAGGGTCTGTTGATCGTAAATATAGTTCGTCAATCACTTCATATTGTATGTTTGGGAATTCAAAATCCATTTCCACAACCGCATACAAAATGGGGTAAGTACCTTCAATGGGTTGTTGGTAATAATCTCCCATAGTAAGAACTTCATATTCCAGAGGATAGTCATAATACTCTAAGTCAGCATTTTCAAGCTCAAGGAGATCTTCCATACTCGAAGGTAAGAATTTCACATATAAATTAGTGGATTGTATTTCAAGAATTGGGTTAGTATATAAATTGTTTTGAGCCTCAATTACTGTACTGGTTTTGAATGGATTTATTCTTTCCATTCCTAGAATAGTTTGTTCTGGGTTTTCTTCACCAGATCGTGAAACATTATTTTTATCTGTAACGTTAAAAATTATTTCATGTGGTTGGTTGGTTGGTTGGTTGGTTTTGTCATCCTGAATTAGTGGGTCTTTTGAACAAGAGAGTAATAGGAAAATTCCGGTGAATAGGAATACCCCAAATTTAAGGTTTCTCATAATATTAGGTTGTTTTGGTCTACCACCAATGTTAAAGTATAAGCTAATATTACGGCAAATCTAGTTTTTTTTATGCACAAAAAAAGGCCTCCTAATATAGGAGGCCTTTTCCGAATAATATGAATTATAATTTATGCTTTGGTGAAATCCCACTCATCCAAAAAGGCTGTCGTAAAATTACCGGCTCTAAATTGTTCGTTTTTCATTAATTTTTGATGAAATGGAATTGTGGTTTTTACCCCTTCAATGATATATTCATCTAAAGCACGTTGCATTTTTTCAATCGCTTCTTCTCGAGTTTGTGCAACTGCAATTAATTTGGAAACCATAGAGTCATAATATGGAGGTATAGTATAGCCTGCATATACATGTGTATCTAACCTAATTCCATGTCCGCCTGGAGCGTGATAACTAGTCACTTTCCCTGGGCTTGGTCTAAAGTTAGCATAAGGGTCTTCCGCATTAATTCTACACTCAATGGCGTGCATTTGAGGGTAGTAATTTTTTCCAGAAATAGGTTGACCAGCGGCTAACTTTATCTGTTCCTTTATTAAATCGTGATGAACTACTTCTTCGGTAATGGTATGTTCTACCTGAATTCGAGTATTCATTTCCATAAAGTAGAACTGGTGATTTTTATCTACTAAAAACTCAACGGTACCTACCCCTTCATACCCAATAGATTCTGCAGCTTTAATAGATGCTTTACCCATTTTTTCACGCAATTTTTCGTCAATAAAAGGAGATGGTGTTTCTTCTACTAGTTTTTGATGACGTCTCTGAATAGAGCAATCTCTTTCCGATAGATGACATGCCTTACCAAAACGATCTCCAGCAATTTGAATTTCGATATGATGCGGTTCTTCGATAAATTTTTCTAGGTACATTCCATCGTTTCCGAAGTTGATCATCGCTTCTGCCTTCGCAGCTTCCAGGGCCTCTTCAATATCTTCTTCTTTCCAAACTAAACGCATTCCTTTACCACCACCGCCAGCAGTAGCTTTTAGCATAACTGGGTATTTGGCTTTTAAGGCTTCTTTTTTTGCGTCAGCAAGGTTTTTCAATAGTCCTTTTGATCCGGGGATACAGGGTACGCCCGCTTTAAGCATTGTAGCTTTTGCATTCGCTTTATCACCCATTCCATCAATCATATCTGCAGAAGCACCGATAAATTTAATATCGTGTTCGGCACATATTTTTGAGAATTTTGAATTTTCTGACAAGAACCCGTAACCCGGGTGAATTGCGTCTGCATTAGTAATCTCTGCAGCAGCCATAATATTTGGAATCTTTAAATAAGACTCTGCGCTACTTGCAGGACCAATACACACTGCTTCGTCCGCAAATCGAACGTGTAAGCTCTCTGCGTCCGCAGTGGAATATACAGCCACTGTCTTGATTCCCATTTCTTTACACGTACGAATGATGCGAAGTGCAATTTCACCCCTATTTGCAATCAATATTTTTTCAAACATGTGATTTTTTTTCTTTTCCGATTTCCCTAATCCAAACATTATTTTAGATTTTAAGGTGATTAATTATGATGGATCAACCAAGAATAATGGTTGGTCATATTCTACCGGAGTAGCATCGTCAATAAGTATTTTAACAATGGTTCCTGAGATTTCAGATTCAATTTCATTGAATAATTTCATGGCTTCTACAATACACGTAACAGAACCTTCCTTGATAGAGTCACCTACTTCAATGAACATCGGTTTTCCAGGTCCTGCCGAACGGTAAAAAGTACCAATCATCGGAGATTTAACAGTAATGTAGTTGGCATTTTCATCTTTCGCTGGTACGGCTATTGTTTCTACAATTGGCGCAGAAGGAGCGTGTGCAACTGGGACAGGAGCGTGCATTGGAGTTTGCATTTGTTGCATCATCGGCATTTGTGCCTGAATTATTTGCGGCTCCTTGTTCTTGTCCGATTTAATGGTGATTTTAAAGTCTTCTGTTTCAAGTTCAACTTCAGAAACCCCCTGTTTCGATACGAACTTAATTAACGCTTGGATTTTATCTATATCCATAATGTAAAGATTTAATTTTCAATTTATAAAACGAAAGATAAAAATAGGAATTATTACCAACCTGTATGTTTATCTCGTTAATTTATTAGTGTCTATATTTATTGGCTATCGTATGCCCATTTAAGGTAGATAGAACCCCATGTAAACCCACCGCCAAAGGCTGCGAGAATAAGATTATCTCCTTTTTTTAATTTTGATTCCCATTCCCATAGGCATAGAGGAATGGTTCCTGAGGTGGTGTTTCCGTATTTTTGAATATTAATCATCACCTTTTCTGGCTCCACTTCCATTCTTCTACGTGTGGCTTCAATAATTCTTAAGTTCGCTTGATGTGGCACTAAATAGGCCACGTCATCGGGGGTTAAGTTATTTCTATCCATGATAGTTCTAGATACATCTGCCATTTTTGAAACTGCCCATTTAAAAACAGGTTGACCCTCTTGGTAAACATAATGTAATCTGTCTGCAATAGTTTGTTGGGTAGGAGGCATAGCTGACCCACCTGCTTTTTGGTGTAAATGTTTCCATCCTGAGCCATCACTTTCTAAAATGCTGTCTTGGATACCTAAACCTTCGGTGTTTTGTTCTAGCATTATTGCGCCACCGCCATCACCAAAAATAATACAGGTAGTTCGGTCCGTGTAATCTACAATAGATGACATTTTATCGAATCCACAAACAATTACTTTTTTGTATTGACCAGATTCAATGAATTTTGATGCCGTAGCTAAAGCATATAACAAACCAGAGCATGCCGCATTGATATCGTATCCAAACCCACTTGTAATTCCTGCCTTGTGCATGGTTAGATTTGCGGCTGCTGGAAAAATCATATCAGCTGTAACTGTTGCGAAAATCAACAAATCTACCTCATCCGGTTTGGTATCTGTTTTTTTCATTAGCTCAATGACAGCAGGAGCTGCCATGTCACTTGGGCCTAAATTGTCGCCTTTTAATATATGACGTTGTTTAATTCCAGTTCTTGAGGTGATCCACTCATCGGTAGTGTCTACCATGTCTTCTAACTCTTTGTTAGTCAACACGTAGTCAGGCACAAATCCTTGAACACCTGTAATAGCTGCGGTAATCTTGCTCATCTCGAATAATGTTTTAAATGCCATAAATAGCATTTATAGGGGGCGAAATTATTTAAAACACCTTAAGAACAATAAGAATTTTATTCTTATTGCTCTACAATGAATGTTGAAATCTATAAATCGGTATGCACGCATACAAGTTCAATCAACCCCAAACAAAAAAAGACCAACAATAATGCTGGTCTTAAAATATTATAAATTAGCTAAATTTCTAAGCTAAAGTTTCTTTTTCCATTACTACTTTCCCTTTGTAGTACATTTTACCTTCAAACCAGTGTGCACGGTGGTAAAGGTGAGGCTGTCCAGTAGTTGTGTCAATAGCAACTGTAGGCATTTCAGCATTAATGTGCGTTCTTCTTTTGTCTCTTCTGGTTTTGGAAATTTTCCTTTTAGGATGCGCCATAATATCTCGTTTTAATCTTTAATTCTATTTTAATTTTTTCAATTCGTCCCACATATTTGAGGATTCATTGTCTTCTTCTTTTTCTTCTACTTCTGTGTGTAGCATGTCAATTACATCTTGATTACACTCTTTTTCTTCGTGTACTTTCCGTAATGGAAACTGTACCGTCATAAATTCATAAATCAAAGGCGCAATATCTAATTGATAAGCCGCTTGTCCGAGAACAATTAACTCATCATTTGCTTCACTTTCAGCTTCGCTAAATTTAACCATTACCTGGTTGTCTGTCACTATATCTATCTCCAAGGGGTCTAGACATCTGTCACATGTTGTTTTCAGTGTGCCTGTTAACTCAAAATTGAGTTCCATCATGTTTTCTTTCTTTAATAAAGAAAAACCCACATGAACATCACCACCTTCAACATCTTCAATCGAAAACTGCTCAAAGAACAAATCCACAATTTCGAACTCAAATTCATGAAGACCTACCTTTAAACTTGAGAACTGTATAACAAATTGTTTCAGATATATCTCCAGTTTAGTCATGTCTTCAATAAAAGTATAGCCCCAAAAGTGGGCTGCAAATGTACAATCTTTTTTAAAACCTCAAAGTTTTTTGA
Source organism: Salibacteraceae bacterium (assembly GCA_047610145.1). Lineage (GTDB taxonomy): Bacteria > Bacteroidota > Bacteroidia > Flavobacteriales_G > Salibacteraceae > CAJXZP01. Next base: position 5,163 of record JBLFZF010000021.1, read on the forward strand.
GAATCAGAATGTTATTTATGAAAATGTAGGAATATTGCGTGCAAATAGCCCGAAATAATTACAATCATTATGTCATAAAAAGATTAAATCTCCTTTATATTTGAGAGTTGAAGTGAAAGTGATGAAAAAAATAGACCCGTTAATAGAAGGTGACACCGTTTTAATTATTAGTCCCGCAAAAACCATTGAAAGTAAATATATTGATTTAGCGCAATCATTATTCCAAAGTTGGGGGCTGAAAGTTGAAGTGGCGGAAAATGCGATGGGTAGGCATAATTATTTTGCGGGGAAGGATGTAGATCGGGCGAATGATTTGCAATGGGCGTTGAATCATCCAACCGCTAAAGCAATTGTTGCTACTCGTGGAGGCTACGGTTCAATAAGAATAGTAGATGAAGTCGATTATTCTGGCTTTATAGCGAATCCAAAATGGCTAATTGGGTTTAGTGATATTACTGTTTTTCATAATAAAATCCATGGGAGTTTTAATTTACCCAGTATTCATGCTGTGGCTCCGTTGTATTTTGACCAGTTGAATGAAACTGACCAAGCCATTGTAACCCTTAAAGGCGCTTTATTTGGGAAGTCAGTAGGAACTACCGTTCCTACGCATAAATGCAATCGACTAGGTACGGGTACTGGTGTTTTAGTGGGTGGAAATTTGGCCGTGTTCGCTAGTTTAGTAGGAACATCGTTGGATATATCTACAGATAATAAGGTTTTGTTTTTGGAAGATGTTTCCGAATATGCCTACCGAATTGACCGAATGTTGTGGAGTTTGAAAAAGTCAGGGAAACTAAAAAAACTGGCAGGGCTAGTTATTGGGGGGCTGACAGATATCAAATTGAGTCAAGAAACATTTGGATGCTCGGTGGAGGAGTTAGTGCAAGATGTAATTGGTGAATTTGATTATCCGGTAATGTTTAATTTTCCTGCGGGACATCAATTAGCTAATCAGGCATTGGTTCTTGGAACAGAGTATAAGATTGAGGTAAATAATAAATGGGCTAATTTAACTTCTATGGCTAATGGCAAAGCATAACGAACTAGGCCAATTGGGAGAGCAGTTGGCTTTGAAAGACTTAACAGTAAAAGGGTATCAAATTTTAGCAGTTAATTACCGATTTGGACGGGATGAAATAGATATTATAGCTCAACAAGAGGCTCTTATTGTGTTTGTGGAAGTGAAGACACGGGAGAGTAATTACCTAGGAGAGCCAGAAGAAGCGGTTTCCATAGCGAAGCAGAAAAGAATAATAAAAGTAGCAAATCACTATATGTTAGAAAATGATTTGGAATTAGAAGGAAGGTTTGATATTTTTGGGATAATTGTAAACCAGAAAATGCAGTCCATTAATCATATTGAGAATGCTTTTATTCCTAGTTGGTAAGTAAATGGAACATTACAAATGAAATAATACCTTAATATAAACTCTATGTGTATGAAGTGGCCAGATAGTCGTTTAATAGATGTACTATTGCACGCTTAAATCACATATAAAAATTTTTGAATTATGAGTCGGGACGATTTTAATAGTACAGAAAACGAAAATGCTCCTCAACCAGGGAGACGAAGAAGAATCAGAATAAGCCAAGACTTCAACGAAGAAAGTGGAGTTGACGGAAATTCATTTAACGCTAACCAAGAAGATTCTAAAGGATATACCAAAATTGATAAAAATGGGTATTCCCATTACCGAAAAGAAGGGTATAAGCCAAGAAGAAAGCAATCATTCATTCCTAAAGCTATGGGAATTGAACGTGTTTTCAATGAAGAAAAGGGCGAGAGACTGAATAAATACTTGTCGAATGCAGGTATATGTTCAAGACGAGAAGGAGATAAGTTAATTGCGGCAGGAATTGTAACAATTAATGGTAAGCCAGTGAATAAACTAGGTACCCGTGTAATGATGGGAGACGTAGTTAAATTAGCGGAAGAAGAATTAACTCCAGAAAGAATGGTATACGTGGTTTTAAATAAACCAAAAGATACCATTACTACGCTTGATGATCCTCAAGGAAGAAGAACCGTCATTGATATTGTAAAGAACGCGTGTAAAGAACGTATTTATCCAGTAGGAAGATTAGATAGATATACCACGGGTGTATTGATCTTGACCAATGATGGAGAAATGGCTACCCGTTTAACACATCCTTCTTTTGGAATTACTAAAGTGTATAACGTTAAGTTAGACAAAGAGGTTTCTCCAGAAGATTTAAAACGTGTAACGGACGGTATTGAACTTGCCGATGGAGTAATTAAAGCAGATTCTGCTGATTACTACAAAGCAGGGGTACGTGATAGCGTTCGCTTAGAATTACACTCTGGTAAAAATCGGGTGATACGTAGAATATTTGAATCTATGGGCTATCGTGTTGTTTCTTTAGAACGTATTTCTTTTGCTGGAATAACAAAGAAGAAACTAGGAAGAGGAAAATTCCGTTTTCTAGATCCGCTAGAAGTAGGTTCTTTAAAAATGTTGAAGAGCAACTAGGTAATAACTGTCATATAGTAACGTTATCGCTATATGCGAATCATAAAAAAAATATTAATTTATTCCACCATTATTGGAGCATCACTGCTTTCAATTTTGGTGGTTTTTGGTTTTATATACCAAGAGGGTATAATTAATTCTGTTAAAAAAGAACTAAACAAGCACCTTAACGCAGAAATTCAAGTAGGCGAGATACAACTTTCGTTTATATCTAACTTTCCATTGGCTTCGGTTACCCTTAAAAATATAGTTGGTTTTGAGTCAAAAAACTATGCTGTTTCAGCCGATACACTTTTTGTTTTTACTGATTTTGAATTGTCGTTTAATATTCTTGAAATAATTAATGGTAATTATATATTAAATGAAGTAGAAGCCAATAATGGCTTTATTAACCTAAAAATAAATAAGGGCGCAGAGCAAAATTTTTTAATTTTCACTTCTAACTCGGAAAAAACATCTAGCTTTTCTCTTAATCTTCAAAAAGTAAAGCTCTCCAATGTAGAGATCGGTTTTGATGACTTAAGAAACACCGATAAGTATAGAATTCATTTTATACAGACCATTGCAAAAGGTAGTTTTTCGGATACTAGAGTCAATACTGCGCTATATGGAGATGTGGTGGTTAAAAAACTAGAGTTAGAAAATACCCAATACCTAACCAATGAATCTGCACGGGTAGATATTGGGTTAGGAGTTAATTTGGAAACGGGTTCATTTCAAATTACTAGAGGGTATCTGACGCTTAGAGAAAAGTATAAGTTCGAGGTAAAAGGCAAAACGAATGCCAAATTATTTCAGTACACTTTTGAGGCAAAAGAGTTGAAAATCAAGAATGCGAGAACATTGATACCCGCAAAGCATACGAATGCTTTAAGAGATTACGATTTGGATGGCGATTTGGATGTTTTTCTAGAGGTGAAAAGAAAAGCAAGAGCGAAACATCCTACTATTTCTGGAACTTTCACTGCTTCTTCCGGTGAATTTTCGTATAAAAAAACAGGCCAATCGGTTTCAATAAGTTCTTTGAAAGGAAGCTTTGACCTCGGTAAGTTAGCTACCTCAAAAACAACCCGAATTAAAATCTCTGCATTTACATTGGCAACCAAAGAAGCCAAGGCTTCGGGAGAGTTTCAATTATACAATTTGCAACGTCCTACTTACAAAATAGAAATTAAAGGGAAAGCCGATTTATTTGAAATTTCAAAACTAGCTGATTTAGGGGGCGGTTTTGGAATGCAGGGGATAGCTAATTTTAAAATAGCCGCATCAGGAAAATTGAATAATATTGATACTATTACCCCTGCTGATATTAGAAGTATTCGTGGGTCTGCCATAGTGTACCTAGAAAATGGTGCTTTTGAAATAGAAGGATTGCCAGAGATTACTCAGGTGAATTCTGAAATTTCTATTGGACCAAAGGATATTCAATTTGCAGGATTTTCTGCTAGTGTGGCACAGTCAAAAACAGTTGGAGAGGCTAAACTGCATAATTGGCTGGATTATGTTTTGAAAAAATCCAAGCGAATTGATATTTCGGGTACCGTGGAAACCAAAAAACTTGATCTAGCTGATTGGTCGAGTAAAAAGAATGAGCCTGCGGAGGCATTTTTATTGCCAGAGTATTTGTCGTTTGTTGGAAATGTAAAAATAGGACGCTTTATTAGTCAAGAAACGGAATTTCAAAATGTGCGTTCTGATGTGACTTATTACCCTAAGAAATTATCAGTGTCAAATACGTACTTTGATGGTTTTGGTGGTCAGGTATCTACTAATTCAACAATGAATGAATGGACCAATGGATTTGAGTTTAAGGGAGAGATAGTGACTCAAGGAATTGATTTAGCTACGGTATTGAAAACGTATAAAGATTTCGGCCTAACGGCCATTAACTCCAATCAGTTAAAAGGCAAGTTACATAGTGATTTCAAGTATCGTTTTAGTACGGATCATTTTTTCAAGCTCAACGAATCGTCTGTAAATGTAGATGGCGATTTGATGTTGTTAAACGGAGAGATTCTCGAAAATAAGTTGTTGTACAGTATTCCAAAAGAAATTGAAAGTAATAAGGTGGTGGCACTATTTGTTAATCTAGCGCTTTTTGAAAAGCGGTTACATCATATTAAATTCGATACTTTAAGTAACCATATCACCATTAAAGATAAGGTGGTACGTATTCCAAGAATGGTCATTAAGTCCTCGGCTTTAAATATTGCGGTGCAGGGTACGCATACGTTTGATAATGAAATGGATTATTACATGAATTTTGATTTGAATTCTGTTTTAGGTAAAAAAGAACCCATTAAAGATGCCTATGGCTTTATTGAAGATGATGAAAAAGGGAACAGAAATATGTATGTGCATGTGTACACAAAAAAAGGTAAGATGGTCGTGGATGTGGACAAGTTTGGTTCAAAAAAACTGATTAATGTAAATGATTCGGAAGAGATGAATGTGGCAAAATCTTTGTTGAAAGAAGAGTTTGGTTTGTTTAAAAATGATACAACGGTTGTGATTCCTGAAAAAGAAGAAGTTTTTGAATACGATATTGATTTGGGAGAATTTTCAGACTCTACGATTCAAAAAATAGATTCGACTCTTTTGGATACCATAAAATCTGACACAGGTGTTTTTAGAAAGATTCTTAAAAAGAAGAAGAAGAAAAAGAAAGATAACTTTGAAGAGTGGAATGTAGAAGAGGAAGACTTTTAAATTGGTGCCCCAATTAGTAAAGCTATTCGTTAAGAAAAATATTCAAAAAAGGACATGAGTCAACTAGTAAATAAAAGCAATCTGTATTCTCGAAAGTCTCTTTTAAAAAGAGTACTGGTATTTGCGGCTCTGCTTATTATAGGGGTTTCCTTTTTTTATTCGAGTAGATTAGTTTCTCAATTATCTAAAGAAGAAAGAAAAAAAGTAGAACTATGGGCCGGTGCAATTGAGGGTAAGGCAAATCGACTAATAAGTGCGCAAAATCTTTTCTTAGAGCTTTCTGAAGTAGAGGAAGAGCGCATAAAGCTTTGGGCAAAGGCAACAGAAACCCTTTCGTCTGCTTCTGGTAATTTTGGGTCTGGAAATTTGGCGATTGATATAATTGAGGCGAATCAAACCATTCCCATTATTTTAACTAATCAATTAGGCGAAATTACTAGCCATAGAAATGTAATGGGGGTTATCGATGAGCTTGGTCTCGATGCGGAAGAACTGGTGCAAGCTAAAGCCAATAATGCCTTGGTTTTAGACTCGGTGCTTTTAGTCATGAAAGAACGGGGTGATCGAATTGATATCAATTATATTGATGACGAGTATATTTATATGTATTATAAAGACTCTCACATTTTAGATGATCTGAGGAGCATTTTTACGGAGGTTCATACCAGTTTTGTAAACGATATTGTTTCTATGGCATCTTCTACTCCGGTAATTTATTTGAGGGGTGACTCAGTGATTTCAAGTAACAAAATATCGGAGCTGGTTTTAAATGATTCCATCCAACTTAAATTAGCTTTAAGAAGTATGAGATCCGATAATGAGCCTATTGCTGTTGATCTAGAAATTGAAGCTATTAATTATATTTATTATGGAGATTCTGTTTTATTAAAGACCCTAAAATACTACTCTATTGTGCAAATTGGGGTGGTGGTTTTATTTGTTCTTACAGGATATTGGTTATTTAGTATTTTCAGAAGGTCAGAGCAAAATAATGTGTGGGTCGGGATGGCAAAAGAAACGGCTCACCAACTTGGAACACCCCTTTCATCTTTAATGGGATGGATGGATGTGATGCGAATGAAGAATATGGATGAAAGCATGATTCTTGAAATGGAGAAGGATGTGGAGCGTTTAAATATGATTACAGATCGCTTTTCAAAAATTGGAGCCAAGCCTCATTTAGAAGAAAAAAATGTGTTTGAATCCTTAGAAACCTTTGTTAAATATTTCCGTACTCGAAGTCCACGTAAAGTAGTCATTGATTTAATTGGTATGAATAATGAGCATGTGGTTTCGCCCATTAATGAACCATTATTTCATTGGGTAATTGAGAATCTGTGTAAAAACGGAATAGATGCCATGCAAGGTAATGGAACCATAACGATAGAGGTATTGTGTGAAGCTTCTAAAACTATTGTGGAGGTTACTGATACGGGCAAAGGAATTCCTTACAATAAAAGAGATGAAGTTTTTCAACCCGGTTTTACCTCTAAGGCTAGAGGATGGGGCTTAGGTTTATCTCTTTCTAAAAGAATCATTAAACAATACCATAATGGTAAAATTTGGGTAAAACATAGCGAGCAAGATAAAGGAACAACCTTTAGAATTGAGCTGAAACAATAAGAACCCTTTAAGGTAGATTTTTTAAATGGCTGGTATTTATTTTCATATTCCGTTTTGTAAACAGGCATGTCATTACTGTGATTTTCATTTCTCTACAAATTTTAGAAATGTAGATGAGCTAATTGATGCCATGAAGGCTGAAATTAGGCTGCAACGAAACTATTTGGATAACGAAGAAGTAAAAACGATATATTTTGGAGGTGGAACACCTTCTGCAGTTCCTCCTCATTATATTTCTGATTTAATTGAAGAAATAAGAAAATACCATCTGGTTACCGCATCTTCAGAAATTACGCTAGAAGCAAACCCTGATGATCTAACGCAAGATAATATTGCGGTATGGAAAGCCGCTGGTATTAATAGACTCAGTGTGGGAGTGCAATCGTTTGAAAATGAGCATTTGATTTGGATGAATAGAGCCCATAATCGAGATCAAGCAATTTCAGGCCTTACATGGGCTAAAGAAGCGGGTATTACCAATATCACCATGGATTTGATTTATGGTGTTCCAGGAATGACTATGGACCAATGGCAGGATAATTTAAATACTTTCTTTGAACTTGACTTACCCCATCTATCTGCCTATGGATTAACGGTAGAGCCGAAAACACATCTTGGAAATCTAGTGAAATCCAATACAGTAAAAGCAGTGGAAGATGAACGTTATAATGAACAGTTGGAGCGTTTAATTTCGGAAACTACGAAAAGAGGATTTGAGCATTACGAGATTTCAAATTTTGGGATGCCTGGTCGTTACAGCAAACACAATACCGCTTACTGGTTAGGTGAGAAATACCTAGGGATAGGTCCTTCAGCACACTCTTTTAATGGTACCGAAAGATCATGGTCAGTGTCGTCTAATATGAAGTATGTTAAAATGCTAGGCCAAAATCAATTGCCTTCAGAAGTGGAGGTTTTGACTAAAAATGATCGGTTTAATGAGTACATTTTAACACGTTTAAGAACTATTTGGGGAATTGACCTAGACCAAATAAAAGAGCAATTTGGCTCGGAATTTCAAAATAATCTAAAAAATAGCCTCACACCATTTTTGAAGTCAAACCTTATTATACAATCTAAAAATTCCTACACTCTATCTGCTCAGGGTAAGTATTTAGCAGATAAAATATCATCTGATTTATTTGTGGTTGATTAAAAAATTATATTTTGCAGAGCTAAATTTTTATCCTCTTGCAAATAACACTTCAACATAACGGCAATTCTTACCACGTTAATTTAAACGAGTTTTTTGATATTTCCATACCTATGGGAGGCTCAAAAACAGGGGTAGGTGCGTGGTATTTAGATGTCCCAAAAATCACTCCAGTGACCGATGGTGACTTTATTGGCGAAGTGGCAAAAGGGAGTCCGGTAAATTTTAGGAATATTGAATTTAATCCTCACGCGCATGTCACACACACCGAATGTATGGGACATATTCATGAAACTATTTTTTCGGTCAATGAAAACGTGAAGGAATATTACTTTGTAACCGAATTAATTAGTGTTTTGCCTCAAAAAAAGAAAACGGATTTAGTGATTGAAAAATCTCAAATCCAAAAACTTTTGAACGGAAAACAACCAAAAGCGATCGTCATTCGCACGTTACCAAATGAAACTAAAAAATTAACAGCCAACTATTCCCATACTAATCCCGTATACCTGAACTGGGAAGCAGCGGCTTGGTTGAATGAGATAGGTGTAGAACACTTGTTAATTGATACACCTTCGGTAGATAAAGAAGCAGATGATGGTGAATTAAAGGCGCATAAAGCCTTTTGGGGATACCCTGATACGCATAGGTTACATTGCACCATTAGTGAATTCGTGTATATTAATAATAAAATTGAGGATGGCACCTATTTTATGAACTTACAAATTGCCCCAATTGAAAATGATGCCTCTCCATCAAGGCCTCTCTTGCATAAAATGACATTAACTAATAAAAAGTAATATTATGGCTACTGAACACAACATTGATTTAATTGATAAAAAAATACTGGATGTACTTCAAGAAAATGGACGTATAACTAATTTGCATTTATCAAATTTAATTGGTTTGTCTCCAGCCCCAACTCTAGAAAGGGTCCGGAAATTAGAGAAGTCTAAGATTCTAAAAAGTTACCATGCACAAGTAGATGCGTCCAAACTAGGGTATGATTTGAATGTGACCATTCAAGTTACTCTAGCACGTCAAATTGATAATGCCATGCAGAAATTCAGTACCGATATTCAGTCTATTGATGAGATAATTGAGTGTGTTCAGGTGACGGGTGATTATGATTATTTATTGCGTGTTATTGTAAAAGATGTACGCGGTTTAGATGTATTGATCAATGAAAAATTAAGTAAAATAGAAGTGATTGGTCAGCTAAAATCTAATGTAATTTTGTCGACTATTAAAATTTCTAAAAAAATACCTCTCAAGTAATGAATATCGAAGAGTTTAGAGAATACTGTTTAGCTAAGCCGGCCACAACTGAGGCTACTCCTTTTGATCAAAAAACATTAGTGTTTAAGGTGCATGGAAAAATGTTCTCTCTCACCGGGATGGAAAAATTTGAAAGTATTAATCTGAAATGTGATCCAGAATATGCTATTCAATTGCGCGAAGAAAACGAAGGTGTTTTGCCTGGCTTTCACATGAATAAAACCCATTGGAATACCGTGTTAACAGACGGAACTGTATCTGATGAACTTTTTCATGAGTTAATAGATCATTCCTATGACCTAGTGGTTAGAGGCTTACGTAAGAAAGTTAGAGAATCATTGAAATAAATCTCGTTAGTGTAATGAGAAAACTAGTATCATATTTCTTTCAAGGGCTCCTTTTAGTCGTGCCATTGGTGTTAACTATTTACATCGTTTTTAAAATGTTTGTGGTGGTAGACGAATTACTGCCCTATCATCCATTCCCTGGTTCTGGAGTAATTATCATCCTATTGGTGATCACTCTGATTGGCGTTTTGGGGAACACATTGATTGCACGAGAACTCAATTCTTTGTTCCACGCTATTCTTAAAAAAGTTCCCGTATTAAGCACTATATATTCGGCTATTAAAGATTTAATGGCTGCCTTTGTTGGAGAGAAACGAAAGTTTAATAGTCCAGTACTGGTTAAATTGAGTAAAGAATCTAATATTCAAAAACTGGGTTTTATAACCCAAGATGATTTGATTTCTATTGGGTTGGGTAAAACTCAAGTAGCTGTTTACTTACCTCATTCGTATGCTTTTAGTGGCAACCTTTTTATTGTAGAGAAAGAAAATATATCTCCAATAAGTGCCTCATCGGCAGAGGTAATGAAGTTTATAGTTTCTGGGGGAGTTGCTGTTCCGGGAGGGAACGAATATGAAGGTTAATCGTTTATTTTGGATTTCATACAAGGCATACGTCCTCGTTATTTTCTTTTTAACCCTTATTCCTTTTTATCCAGTATTCTATTATTTTTTATCGAAGGAAGACCGCTGGAAACAATGTTTTATTTGGCAAAGAAGATGGGGAAAGGTAATTCGAATATTAACGGGGATTCGATTGAAAATTGAAGGGCGCGAAAATTTACCAAAACCTCCGTATGTTATTATTTCAAACCATGCTTCTTATATCGATACATTTTTAATGTATGGGATAATACCTGATTTTTTTGTGTTTATGGGAATGGCGTCATTATCTAAAGTGCCTCTTTTCGGGCAGTTTTTTACATCAGGTCAAAACATTCCGGTCAACCGATCGAGTATGAAGGATTCTATTGTCGCATTTAAATTGGCAGAAGCGAAATTAAAAAAAGGATACTCTGTGGCGTTGTTTCCTGAAGGAGGTATTAAATCTCAGGTTCCGCAATTGGCATCGTTTAAAAATGGAGCGTTTAAATTAGCGTTTAATGCCAAGGTACCATTGGTTCCAGTAGTGATGTTTAATACCCATAAAATACTAGAGTCTAATGATTTGTTTAAAACTTCGGGTAGGCCAGGACTAGCACCAGTGCATATATTAAAACCTATAGAAACGTCTGAATTAAAACAGGAAGATTTAATACCTTTGCGCGAGAGTATTCGTGAAGCAATGAATCAAGATTTGCAGAATTTTTATTCAGATCATCCATAAATCAACGAAATGAAGATTGATAATAGCATAGTAGATAAGGTAGCAGGGCTTTCAAAGCTGGAGTATATTGGCGAGGAAAAAGAAGCTATAAAAAAAGATATGGAGCGTATTCTTACTTTTATGGATCTATTAAATGAAGTGGATACTGAAGGTGTGGAACCTTTGAAATACGTAACAGAAGGGATAATGAACCTTCGTAAGGATGAATCTCATACAAAAATCTCAAAGGTGGAAGCCCTAGAAAATGCACCATCTAAAGATTCTGATTACTTTAAAGTGCCTAAGGTTTTGAATAAATAGGAATCCACCTGTTTATCAATTATGGCTTTCCGCTTCTAAAATGATATGAAATCCAATAATATTTTAGCACATTTAGCTGTGTTCGCAGCTAACTTGATTTACGGAATTAACTTTACCGTAGCTAAAGATGTCATGCCAGAGTTTTTGACGCCAAATGGTTTTATTTTGGTGAGAGTACTCGGAGCATTTCTTATGTTTTGGTTATTGAGCTTTGGATTGAACCTAAAAGAGACTATCGATAAAAAAGATTGGTTACGATTAGCCTTAGCGGGGTTGTTTGGAGTAGCCGTTAACCAGTTATTCTTTTTTCAAGGCTTATCGCTAACTACTCCTATTAATGCGGCTATTATCATGACCATAAATCCCGTAATGGTTTTGGTTATTGCCGCAATAGTTTTAAGAAATAGAATTACACTAACCAAAACCACTGGTATCTTACTTGGGTTAAGTGGTGCTGTCATTCTCTCAATAGTTAAGGAGGGTGAAATAGTGATCCCAAGTTTTTCTCAGGACACAGCTTTAGGAGATTTGCTGGTGCTCGTAAACGCGACTTCCTATGCGGTATATTTGGTGATAATTAAGCCCTTGATGACCAAATACGAGCCAGTAACAGTGGTGAAGTGGGTGTTTATGTTCGGGTTGATTTACGTGCTTCCTTTTGGTGCTCCAGAGTTTATTGGTTTTGATTGGGCTACCTTTCCAGGGTACATCTACGGTGAAATTGCTTTTGTTGTTATCGGAACTACCTTTTTTGCTTACCTGTTTAACATGTATGGATTAAAAAAATTGAGCCCCTCAGTAGTGAGTATTTATATTTACTTACAGCCTTTCTTGGCTACAATCGTTGCCTTAGCTTGGGGCAGCGACTCTTTGAGTATATCGCAAGTATTAGCCGCGGCATTGGTTTTTGGAGGCGTGTATTTGGTTAGTAAAAAGACCTAAAAAGCTAATTTTAGAGAGCTACCTGTTTTAATAAGCTCGTATTTACGGGGGTATATAAGTTCCATAAATACTTGAAGAAACCTATCTTTGCAGCTTCTAAAAACAGAAGCATATGTTAAAGTCAATGACGGGGTTTGGAAAGGCCTTAGGGAATCGTGGAGAAGTATCGTACAATGTAGAGTTGAGATCGCTAAACAGCAAACAGACAGATATTTATGTGCGGATGCCTAATTTGTTCAAGTCGAAAGAATTAGACATTAGAACCACTTTAACTAAAGCTCTTTCAAGAGGTAAAATTGAAATGAGTTTGAATATTCATGGCAATAACACTGATTCTGTTCAAAGTATTGATACCGATTTAGCAAAACATTACCATCAAGAATTAAAAAACTTGGCTGGTGCTTTGGGGGAAGAAACAAATTCTTTACTTCCCTTAGTTTTGAAAATGCCGGATGTAACCTCTAGTAAAGCTCCGGAGTTTGATACGGAAGAATGGACGTTCGTTTTAAGTTTAATAGTGGAAGCTATTCAAAGTCATTCTGAGTTCAGGTTGGTGGAAGGTAAAAGTTTAGAAGATGATTTTAAAATCAGAATTGACGCCATTACTCGGTTGTTAGAAGAAGCAGAGAAGTACGAAGATGTTCGGATTGAGTCGGTTAGAGAACGTTTAAATAAAGGCGTAGAAGCTTTAGCAAAGGCAGAAAACTTAGATAAGAACCGCCATGAGCAAGAAATTATATACTACATTGAGAAACTAGATATCAATGAAGAAAAGGTGCGCTTAAATGCCCATTTGAAATACTTTGTGGAAACCATGAATCAAGGGGGAACCGCAGGCAAGAAGCTAGGATTTATTACCCAGGAAATGGGACGTGAGATCAATACTTTAGGCTCTAAAGCATACCATCAGGATATCCAAAAAATAGTGGTTCAGATGAAAGATGAGTTAGAAAAAATTAAAGAGCAAGTGCTAAACGTATTGTAGAGATGCAAGAAAAACTAGTTATTATTTCAGCCCCATCAGGTGCGGGTAAATCAACCATCGTTAATAAAGTGCTTCCAGGGGTCTCTAATTTGGAGTTCTCTATTTCGGGTACTTCTAGACTTCCTAGAGGAGAAGAAAAGCATGGCGAGCATTACTATTTTTTCACTCCAGAAGAATTTAGACAAGCAATAAAAGAAAATTCATTTATTGAATTTGAAGAGGTATATCCTGATCAGTTTTACGGATCGTTAAAAAGTGAAGTGGAACGTTTGTGGAGAAATAATAAAGCAGTAATTTTTGATATTGATGTGGTAGGAGGATTAAACCTTAAGAAAATGTATGGTGTTAAAGCGATATCCATTTTTATTGAACCACCTTCTGCCGAAGTTTTAGAGCAACGTTTACGTGGTCGAGGAACCGATTCTGAAGAAAAAATTCAAACGCGATTGGGGAAGTCTAAAGAAGAATTGGCTAGAGCTTCAGAATTTGATCATGTTGTGATTAATGATAATTTAGAGAAAGCATCGGTTGAGGTGTTTAATTTGATTTCTAACTTTTTGAATAACTAGTATGGCGACCAAAAATATCGGTTTGTTTTTTGGTACCTTCAACCCTATTCATGTGGGGCACTTAATCTTGGGGAATTTTATGGCACAACTGCCACAAATTGACCAAGTATGGTTTGTGGTTACCCCACGAAATCCATTTAAAGCGAAAGACACCTTATTAGCCGATATGCATCGTTTAGCTTTAGTGAGGGAAGCGGTGGATGCCAATCCTAAATTAGAAGTTTCTAATATTGAGTTTGATTTACCTCAGCCTAATTACACCGTAAATACCTTAGCGGTAATTACAGAGAAATATCCCGATAAAAACTTCACTTTGATTATGGGGGAAGATAACCTTCGGAGTTTTCATAAATGGAAAAACTATGAAGTGATTTTAGAGAATCATGAAGTGTTAGTGTATCCAAGAGTATATACCGAAAATGAAATGCCGGTAGTTTCTGAAAGAGAAAAAGAGTGGTTGAAAAATCCTAGGTTGCAATTAGTAGATGCTCCTTTAATGAAGGTGTCATCAAGTACTATTCGTAAAATGATTGCCGCAGGAAAGGATGCGCAATACATTCTCCCTCCCAAGGTATATACTTATGTTAACGAAATGAATTTTTATAAATAATGACAGTTAAAGTCCTCATTATTCGGTTTAGTTCTATTGGCGACATTGTGTTGACGACTCCAGTAATTCGCAATATAAAGCAGCAGTTAAATGAAGGCGATGTAGACGTTCATTTTTTATCGAAGACTTCTTTTAAAGGGATTTTAGAAAACAATCCATACATTGATAAACTGCATCTAATTGAAGAAGATGTAGCTCCTATTGTAGCGGAATTAAAAGAAGAAAGATTCGATTATATTTTTGATTTACATCGTAATTTAAGGTCTTCTGAGGTAAAAAGAGGACTTGGAATTATGGATTTCACTTTTAAAAAGTACAATATTCAGAAATGGATTTTAGTCAATTTTAAAGTGAATAAAATGCCCGACCTACATATCGTAGATCGCTATATGGAAACGACAAAAGCATTTGGAATTGTGAATGACCAAAAGGGACTAGACTATTTTATTCCGGTATCTGATGAGGTGTCTTTACATCAATTCCCTTCTCGTTTTCAAAGCGGATATATGGCTTTTGCCATTGGAGGTCAACATGAAGGAAAAATGCTACCTAACCATAAAATCATTGAAATCTGTAATGCTTTAAGTTTACCAGTGGTTTTACTTGGAGGTAACGAAGATGCACAGAAAGGAGATGAGATAGCGAAAGAAGCAACAAATCAAGTTTTTAATGCAGCCGGAAAGTTTTCTTTAAATGAGAGTGCCTCTATCTTGAATCAAGCAATGGCCGTGATTACTCATGATACAGGGTTGATGCATATTGCTTCGGCTTTAAAGAAAAAAGTGATTTCAATTTGGGGGGCAACCGTTCCCGAATTTGGAATGTACCCTTATTTACCGGGGGAAGGTTCTAAAATTATTGAGCCGCATGGAGTATCTCGCCCCTATTCTAAATTAGGAAATAAACAATGGTATAAGCCAGCCTTTACTGGAATGGAAAAAATTAAAGTTTTTGAAGTGGTGGACGCTTTGAATAAAGCGAAGTAAATCACATTTTTGTAGCTGACCTAGACAACCAAAGAACTAATAATTCGTCCTATTGTTATCGCTGACTATAATATATATTTTTTTGAAAATTAACTTTTTTAATTCGTCTAAACACCTAAAAATCATCATGCTGGTTGGTGTGTTGCTTTTCACTTCTAATTTGCAAGCGCAATACTGGATGCAAAAAGCTGGTGGTGTGACCATTGATGAAGCTGCTGATGTGGCGGTGGATGGTTTAAACAATGCCTATTCAGTAGGGTACTTCACTGGTTTCTCGGGATTTGGTGCAACCTTCTTAAATTCTTCTGGTTCTACAGATATTTATATAAGTAAAACCAATAGTAGCGGAAATTTTGTGTGGGCTAAAAAAGCAGGTGGGGCGAGTTCCGATAAAGCAGAAGCTGTTGCCATTGATAATCTAGGAAACGTCTATGTAACTGGTTTTTTTACAGGTTCGGCAAATTTCGGCAGTATCTCCTTAACCTCAAATGGTTTAAGGGATATCTTTATTTCAAAATACAATGCAGCCGGTACTATTCAATGGGCAGTTAATGCAGGAGGTTCCGGATCAGATGTCGGGTTCGGAATTGATGTGAACTCCGTAGGAGAAATCTTTATAACCGGATCATTTAATGGTTTGGCTACGTTTGGGTCGAGCTCTTTAACCTCAAATAATGCAACTAGTGATGTGTTTGTCGCCAAATTGAATACAAATGGTGTTTTTCAATGGGCGCAATCCGGAACAAGTACTTTGGCTAATGTGGGGGTTTCTTTAGGTACTGATAATGTTGGAAACGTATACGTGAGTGGTCAATTTAGTGATACCATCACCTTTGATCAGGTACACACTAACCAAAGTCAAAACATTATTTTCTTAGTTAAATTTGATTCTTTAGGTGTAGAAAAATGGTTTACTACCATTTCCAGTACGTTAACTAACTCGGTGTATGACATAGCGGTTGATACAGTTGGTAATTGTTATATGACTGGCGATTTTCAAGGCATTTTAGAGGTGTATAATATTACTACTGGAGTTTCTTCTAGTTTGTCGAGTCCGTATAGTCATACTGCTTTTGTAATTCGGTATGACAGTACTGGTTTATGGAATATGAAAAAAGCAATTGGTTCAAATAATTTTGTTTCTTCAAGAAGTATTGCGGTGGATACGAGCGGTGATTTTTATATAGGTGGACAATTTGAATGTGATTTAACCGAATACACGGCTATTTATGGTATGGCCAATTTACTAGCTGTCGGGCAAAAGGATGTTTTTGTATCTAAATATGCTTCTACAGGAACCTGGTTATATGCCAGAAACATGGGAGGTAAAGCCGATGATCTGTGCTTTGGAATTGCGGTAAATGCAGTGGGCAATGTCTATGCTTCGGGTAGTTTTTCAAGTAGCTTGCATATTCCGGTTTCGACTAACTTTAATAGTACGAACCTTTCTTTTTGGGCATCCAATAACTGTATAACGAATACCGGTTTTTGTAATGCCGTGGATTACGGAAGGTATAAAACCATGATTTCTCAAGGGAATAAAGACCTATTTGTGGTGAATGCGTTTGATCCGAATAGAGATCCTTACGATTTTTTTATACGCTCAGGTACCGGATGTGTAAAGGATTATGCTCCTATCTGTATTGCGAATTGTATGGATACATTAGTGGCTTGTAAAGACACGACTATTAGCGTTTCTACAGGTATGTGTGATGGTATTGGTCCAGAGATGGCGTTTAGTTGGTCTACCGGAGCGATTGTGAATTCTATCTCAGTGATTGCCACAGGATGGTATTCTGTTACCGTTACGCCCGAAAATGGTTGTTTCATTTTAACAGATTCTATTTATGTAGAGATATACCCAATACCGGATGTGCCTCACATTACCGATGGAAAAGGGTTTAACGTAGATTCAATAATTACAGTCGCAGTGCAGCTTTGTTCTCCTGATACCACGGTGTTAACCGGGGGAGGGTTTGGCGCAACAGATACCTATTGGTGGACTGGTCCAGGTTTAGGTGCCGGTGTATATGACTCTACTGTTGTGGTTTCTTTAACTGGAACGTACTTTTTTTATGTGAGAAGTATCAATGGCTGTGTCGAGGCAAATTCGGTTTTGGTAAAAGAAAATCTTCCCTTTCCTTTGTTTGATTTAGAAATGAGTGTAGATGATAGTGTGGAGGTTTGTTTTCCAGATGCGTTTACGGTTCAGTTATACGATAGTATTAGTAATTCATCTGCGGCAGTCAATTGCTTATCAACTAATGTATATACCGTTTTCTCTACTTGGAATAGTGTACCCACACTTTCATATCTAACTTTTTGTGATACCTATGGCTACTTTGATGCCGACTCGTCTGGAACTTATACCATTTATGATACTACGGTTCGATTTAATTATTGTTACCGCGATACATTTACCACTTCAAAATCGGTGTATGTTACGGTAAACCCAAAACCTATAGTCGCCCCATTTCCATTATATGTTACCGGAAACCCTACCTTATGCCCAGGAGGTTCTACGGTAATTACAGCCAATGGAGGTCCTAACTATAGATGGTTTGGCTTGGGTGTAAATGGGAATACAGATAGTGTAATTACAGTAACTAGCCCGGGAACGTACATTGTAGAATCTACTAAATATGATACTAATTCATATGGGTGTGTAGGAGAGTTCTCTATTACGAATAGAATGAATGTGGTACTGAAAAGTCAGCCAATAGCCTCTGGAAATCCGCTTGTGATCTGCCCTGGAGGAACGGTCACTTTGTCGAGTAGTAGCAATATCGGTAATGCGTGGGAAGGCCCAAATGGGCCAATACTGGGGGGGCAAATTATTACTGTTACTGATCCGGGACAGTATTTTACTGTAGTAAATGATGCCGATAGTTGTGGTTTGGTTTCCAATACAGTAACCTTACAACAGTATACTACACCCAGTCTTATGCCGTCTGGAGATACCTTAATTTGTCCAGGTCAGTCTACTATAATTTTTGTTCAAGCAAATACGGGAAGCATCGTAACATGGGATGCACCACTAACAGGAACCGGTTTTTCTCAGGTTATTTCTACTCCCGGTACTTATAGCTGTTCTATTACTTCTTGTGGAATTGTGACTTCCGCAAGTATTACTATTAGTCAGGGTAATCCTTTAGCACAAATTTCTCCTGTGGGTGTGTTGTGTAAAGATTCTGTTCAGGTATTACAAGGTCCTCCGGGTATGGCTAGTTATACTTGGTTGCCGTCAAACGATACAACTCAAAATATCAGTATAAATAACGCAGGCACCTATACGCTTAGTATTGTAGATCAAAATGGGTGTGCAGGTACATCTGCTCCTTTTATAGTGACTAAAGTGGAGCCTAATGTTGGGTTACTGAATACCACTTTAGGGTATTGTTTTGGAGACTCTATTGTATTGCAAGCCGATGATACTGCTTTGGCCAATTACTTATGGTCTCCAGGGGGTGAAATCACATCGCAGATTGCCGTTTTTAATCCGGGTACGTATTCTTTAATGGTCACAGATTCTAACGGGTGTGTTGCCGATGGAGATCCTTTTTATGTCAACCAATCCGATACTATAGCAAATATAATTCAAGTGGGTGATAGTGTCGTTTGTGAGCGAGATACCGTGTGGCTAAATCCAGTAATAACAGGGTATTCGTCTTATGTATGGATGCCTGGCATGATACAAGTAACTAGTTTACCAATAACTGAAACCGGAGTGTATAGTTTAGTCGCTACGGATTCATTGGGTTGTGCGATCGCTTCTGACTCTTTTGATATTATAGTACTGGATGCGCCAATAAGTGGCGTTGGGGCTAATGGCGTTTTATGCGAGGATTCTTCTTTGGTGCTTAACGGAATCCCAAATAGGACTAGTTATAACTGGATGCCGGGTAATTTTTCTACATCAGATATTACCGTTTCATCTCCTGGAACATATACCCTGGTAGTCTCAGGTAGCAATGGTTGTCAGAGTTTAGGGTATCCATTTTTGGTAGATGAAATACGGGTTCCAATTGCCATTACGAATCCTGATTTAGGTTTTTGTGAAGGCGATTCTTTACTCTTAACAGCAAACAGTGGAATGGCTCATTATCTATGGACGCCAAGCGGAGACACTACCCGCACGACTCAAATCATAGAAACCGGAGTAATCTCATTATCGGTAGTGGATACCAACGGATGTATGGCTAATTTAGGTCCGGTAGAAGTTACCCAATCTAACAGTTTGATTCAATTTTCAAGTACCGGAAATAGTATTATTTGTGCAGGAGACACTGTTGTTCTAACGGCAAATAACCCAAATTTCACTTCCTATAACTGGATGCCCGGAAACATTAACTCCAATAGTATTACCGTGAGTCAATCGGGTAATTACTGGATGTCGGCAACGGATAGTGTCGGGTGTGTTTCCAACTCAGATACAGCGCAGGTTGTAGTTGTTGAGAATGATTTGAACGCTCCAATTATTGCGGTTGATTCTCTGGTTTGCGAAGGTGCGCGAGTCCTCATTATTGGGGATGCCGGTTCTGACACTATTTACTGGTACACTAACTTTGGAGGAAGTCCAATTTACGTAGGAGATACTTTAGTAAGAACTATTAATGGGAGCACCACTTTCTTTGCGCAAACAGTTTCTGTCCCGTGTGCCAGTGAATTTGTAGCGGTTGATTTATATACTGATGATTGTGATAAAGTAACTCCTTCTAATGTGTTTACGCCAAATGGAGATGGCGTAAATGATCAATGGTCGTTGGCAATATTGGGAGCCACTTGTTATGAAGTTGAAATTTATAATAGATGGGGAATTTTGATAAGCACATTAACTGCAAGTGGCGCGTATTGGGACGGAACCATAGATCAATCCTCCTTAGATGCTGCTGATGGGACGTATTACTTCATCTTGAAGTATTGTGATTATAAGAACGAAAGATTTAGCCAGACCGGTTATATCACGTTAATTAGATAGTTTACGTGTAAGGCTCCAAAAGCTCCGCTAAATCACGGTCGTTAGCTAATCTTGGTATTTTATTTTGACCACCTAATTTACCACGAGATTTCATCATGTTTAAGAATCCGTCTCTTTCTACAACAGTTATTTTTAAAGGAGTTAATACGTTACCGGTAATTAAGTCTTTGTAGTAAGGGTTTTTAGATTGTAACGTTTTATCTAGCTTTAAGCGAAACGCATCTAAGTTAGCGGGCATTCTTTCAAACTCCACAAACCATTCGTGGTAAGGAAGTCCATCTTCGGGTTTGATTTGAGGCGCTAAATGAAACTCACGAACCTCCATGTCAAATAATGGCATTACCTCTTGAAGTGTGCTTTCTACTTCCGCTGCAATTACATGCTCTCCAAAAGCGGAAGTGAAATGTTTAATTCTTCCCGTTACTTTTATTCGATAAGGACTTAAGGAAACAAACTCTACGGTGTCGCCAATATTGTAGCCCCACAATCCTGCATTTGTATTTAAGATAATAACGTAATTAACACCTAACTTCACGTCTTTTAAACTTATCCTGCTAGGGTTTTCGTCATGAAACTCACTCACTGGAGTGAATTCGAAAAATATCCCTGCGTTTATGTTTAGTAAAAGGCCAGGTTTTGTTTGTGTGTCTTGAAAAGCAATAAACCCTTCAGATGCCGGGTAGGTTTCTACCGATGGAATCGTTTTCCCGATTAGCTTTTTAAAGATGGCTTCATAGGGTTGATAATTCACTCCTCCATGCACAAATAGCGAGAAGTTTGGGAAAATATTCGCGATACTTTCTTTATCCGATTTTGCAATTAATCGTTCAAAATACATCTGTACCCAAGATGGGATCCCGCTAATTAAACGCATGTCTTCTGGTAGGGTTTCTTCTACCACTTTATCCACTTTGGTTTCCCAGTCTTCAATCAAATTGGTCTCCCATGAAGGCAGTCTGTTTTTTTGCAGATAGGAAGGAACCCAATGCGCTGTAATACCCGATAAACGACCTAAAGGAGTACCGTTTAAATTTTTCATTTCAGGACTTCCTTGTAAGAAAATCATTTTGCCGTCAATAAAATCAGCTTTACCCGTTTCATGAACGTAACAGAGTAAAGCAAGTTTGGCGGCATCAATATGGTGAGCTACAGAATCGGGAGAAATAGGAATGTATTTAGCGCCTGAAGTAGTACCCGAAGTTTTACAGAAATAAGCCGGTTTTCCGGGCCAAAGAATATCAGGTTCGCCATCAATTACTTGGTCAATATATGAGCGTAAACCTTCGTAATCTCTAACGGGTACTTGCTTTTTGAATTCTTCGTAATTCGAAATGGAGTCAAAATGATGATCCTTACCGAATTTGGTGGTAGATCCTTTTTTTAAAAGGTCTTGTAAGGTTTGCTCTTGCCAGTGCAATGGTTCAGCAACTGTTTTACGTAATCGATTTACGAGAATGTTAGCGTAAACTTTACCAAAAACAACTTTTAAACCCATGGGGACAAACCTAGTTTAATGATTTTATATATTTGGGATATTGCAATTTTTTAATTAGTTACGTCCCAATTATTTATTCGTTATACTATGAAATCCAACAAAACCTTTTTCAATCTGGCGTTTATTCCATTTACCTAAGAGCCAAATGAAGTTATTATTGATCAATGGTTACGTTTGAGTGGTACCAATTTATACCCATCCATAGTAGGTGCCAACCAACATATTCATAATGAGCGAGGGGTGCTTACCTATAGCCTTTCTGCAACCTCTAATCAGGTTATTATTGAAGGGTATGTGTATGAAGTTGATTTAGGAAACGGAAATATAGCATGGTTTCCCGAAGAGTTAAACGATGATTTACCATTGGATATTGGTTTTTCAATTTATACAGAAAATACCAGCGCTACCTCCTATTCATATCCTTGTTTACCTCCTTTAGGAGTGAATACTATTGAGAATATTTCATTAGATGCAACTTTATATCCTAATCCTACGTCCAAAAACTTTACAGGGTTAAAATATAATTTACCTATAGGTGCTGAGGTGGTTATTCAAATGCAAGACCTTTCGGGTAGAGTAATAAAAACGGTGCTCTCCGAAAAGCAAAATAAAGGGGTTAACTTTGTACCTATTAAATTAAACGCCTTGGCTAATGGGGTATATTTAATAAGTATGAAAGCAATAATTTTCAATATAGGGTTGCTAGTTATAGGTGTGATTGGATTCACAAATATTCAAGCGCAATCTCCTTTTGTAATTGAACTAGTAAAAGATATTAACCCTACAGGTGATTCCAGATGTAATTCCTTCATGGAGTTGAATGGATTATTGTATTTCGCGGCCGATGATGGGGTTCATGGTATGGAGCTTTGGGTGAGCGATGGAACGGAGCCAGGTACCTTTATGGTAAAAGATATTAATCCGACTACCAGTAGTAAACATCTGGACTATATGCAAGTATTAAATGGTAGGTTATTATTTAGAATTGATGATGGTACTCATGGTGCTGAATGGTGGGTGAGTGATGGAACTGAGAATGGAACAGAGTTAATTAAAGATATAAATACGTTTTCTCCGGGTGTTTCTTTTGGAAGCAATTCTAATATTGTTCCCGTAAATACGTATAATAATGAATTGTATTTCTTGGCGAACGACAGCATACACGGACTTGAATTGTGGAAAACAAACGGAACCACTCTTGGAACAAAAATGATTGCTGATTTAAACCCAGAACCATACAGTATGACGAATTGGTTTTTAATGAATGCTAGTGGCATGGAATACAATAACCAATTTTATTTTTCAGCTACCGATAGTGTTCACGGTCATGAACTATGGGTAATAGATTCTACTGGGGCATATCCGCGTATGGTAAAAGACATTTATCCAGGTGGAGATTCTAAGCCGTATTTTTTGGCGGTTTTTAACAATTTATTGTTTTTCAGTGCGGAGGATACCAATGGCCGTGAACTTTGGGTAACCGATGGCACTGCTCAGGGTACCCAACAAATGGCGGATATTTTTAATGATTTACCTCATTTTGGAAGTTCACCTTATGGCGTAGTTGAATATAAAGGGTGGTTATATTTTGGAGTACATCATCCAGCTACCTTAATAAAATCTTTGTATAGAACAAAAGGGGTGATAGGTGATGTAGAAAAAGTAGTACTAAACTCAGAACCACTATGGAATGCCCCCTATGGTAACGCAGAATATGTTTACAACGATAAAATATACTTTAGAGGCTATACTGATAGTACGGCAACAGAATTATGGTATTATACTGGGGTAGGTACCGACACCTTGGTAGCAGATATTGATACCTCTACTATTTGGAGTTTTCCAGGTACATTAAGTAGTAGTCCAAGTCATTTTTTTGAGTTTAAGGAGTATTTATTTTTTAAAGCATTTATTTATAATGGGATCGGTGATCAATTATGGGTTACCAATAAAGATCATAGTTTATTTGCTTATATGACTGGTGATACGGATACTTTATATAGTCAGTCAGGACAATCAATTTACAGTCAAAAAGAGATAGGAGATTACTTTTATATACAGGGTAATTATGATGGTTATGGTGAGGAATTATGGCGCATAAAGTATGATAGCACGTTACTAGGGATTGACGAAACGATAATATCTAAAAACGTATCATTAACGGTCTATCCAAATCCAAATGGTGGTGATCAACTTAGTATACGTTTTGAATTAACCGAACCCGGAAATTATTCCTTACAAGTGTATAATCTTTCAGGTCAATTAGTAAGCTATACCAAGCAGAAATTGGGACAAAAAGGCGAAATCAAAATTAATATGGACATTAAACATCTAATGCCAGGGGCCTATATTATTAAGCTGAACTCCAAAAACTATAATGAGCACGTTCAGTTTTTACGTTTATAAAAACCTAGTTTAATGATTTAATAGTTGGGGAATATTTGAAGCAAATAATTTCACCGCAATGGCTAATAAAACGACTCCAAATATCTTACGGATAATTTGAATCCCAGTATTTCCTAGGACTTTCTCAATTTTCTCGGATGATTTCAACACCAAGTAAACCACTACTATATTAATAATAATGGCAATCACAATATTGATTGTTGCGTACTGTGATTTTAAAGAAAGAATAGAAGTTAACGAACCTGCCCCAGCAATTAGCGGAAAGGCTAAAGGAAACACAGCAGCCGACTCTGGAGCGTCTTCTTTAAATAAAGTAATACCCAGAACCATTTCAAGGGCCAATGCAAAAATGACGAAAGCACCGGCAACCGCAAATGAATACACATCAATACCAATGACGCTTAAAATACTTTCGCCTACAAAAACAAAAGCAATCATAATAATAGCGGAAACTATACTGGCTTTTTCCGATTCAATGTGCCCTACTTTTTGACGTAAACTAATTATTAACGGAATAGAACCGATAATATCTACTACCGCGAATAAAATCATGGTAGCTGGTAAAATTTGTTTAAAGTCTATTTCCATGTCTATTTGGTTAAAACCTGCTCAATTACTTGAGGAAAGTATTGGTGTTCTAATTTATGAATTTTTGAAGCTAAATCATCCGCTGTATCTCCTGGTTCGATAGTGCAAGTGTATTGTGCGATGATGGCTCCGTCATCGTATTTCTCGTTTACATAATGGATAGTGATGCCGCTCTCCGTATCTTTAGCTGCAATAACCGCATTATGAACGTTATCGCCAAACATTCCTTTACCCCCATAATTGGGTAATAAGGCTGGGTGAATGTTTACGATTCTATTTGGAAATGCCTTCACCATATGAGTAGGAACCAGCCATAAGAAACCTGCTAATACGACTAAGTCAATTTGTTTGGATTGTAAAATGGCCACTACTTCATCACTTTTATTGAACTGTTCCCGTTTAAAAACAACCACTGGGACATTGAATTTATCTGCGCGTTGAATAACTCCAGCTTTAGGATTGTTTACCAAAACTAAGCTTACGTGAACATCAGAACTATTTTCAAAATGTTCCATTATTTTTTGTGCATTGGTTCCTGAACCAGAAGCAAAAATGGCAATGTTTTTCATTCTCCAAAATTTTGGACAAAAGTAGATTCTATTATTGAATAATTTTCAGCCTTAAAGGGGTAAAGAATGTCTGTTTTAAGTAAAAAGTCAGTAAGCCTTACAAAATCTAAAATGACCAAAATAGTTAAATTGATGGGTGTAACCTCTTTTGCGTAAAGGGATGTATAGGTTTTGTGTTACGGATAAATACAGATACTCTTAAAATCGCAAATAATTGGAATCACCATAACTCAAAAACCGAAACTGATTTTCAAGTGCGTAATCGTATATTTTCTTCCAATCATCGCCAATTAATGCCGCTACTAATAAAAGTAAAGTACTTCCTGGTTGGTGAAAATTGGTAATGATTGCGCCACACACTTTTGGTGTATATCCGGGAGCAATTATTAAACGTGATTTCGCAATAAAACGATTCTTGTTTTGAGAATTTAAGAAATCAACCAATCCCATGAAAGCTTCTTTTTTAGAATAATGTTGAGGTAGATCGTACGCATCCCACATCATGAGTTCTTTCATAGTAGATGCCTCTTTTTTTGCGAGCCATTTTACACCAAACCAATACAGCGTTTCCAAAGTACGCATAGAGGTAGTTCCTACGGGTGTAATTCTTTTTTCGCAATTCGCTAACTCTACCAAAGTCTCCAAATCTGCATCAATCCATTCCGCATGCATCGGATGATCTTTCATGGTATCTGAAGAAACCGGTTTGAAAGTCCCAGCGCCTACATGTAAAGTGATCTGAGAAGAATTAACTCCTTTGCGAGATAGCTGCTCTATGACCTCGTCTGTAAAATGCAAACCCGCTGTTGGGGCTGCGACAGATCCTTCTTCCTTAGCAAAAACCGTTTGATAACGTTCTTTATCTGATTCGGTAAGTTCTCTTTTAATGTATGGAGGTAAAGGAATTCGGCCTACATTTTCTAATACTTCTGAAAATGTTAAGTCTTCGGCTACCCAAGAAAAGGTAATAAGGAATTCACCATCTAATCGTTCGGTTAAATACGCACGTAGCTCAAATCCGTTCTCATCCGAAATACGCAAGTATTCTTCTTTCCATTTTTTAGCGCCACCCACTAAACAAACCCATTGCGCAGTTTTTTGAGTCGACATCGCAATACTTAAGTCAATACCTTCTCCATGAGGTTCTAAACAAAAAATTTCAATGTCACGTCCATTCTTGTTTTGAAAAATAATACGGGCTTGGACCACTTTGGTGTTGTTGAAAACCAAGTGAGAATTAGGATCTATTACCTGAGGTAGTTGATCGAAAATAGTTTCTGTAATAGTGCCCTTTTCGTATACCAAAAGTTTAGAATCACTTCGATTATTAGCTGGTTTAATAGCTATTTTTTCGATAGGTAATTCATACGTGAAATCACTTATAGAAAGATTTTGGACCTGACTCTTCATGCCGCAAAAGTAGACCTAGAGATCAGTTTTACAAGAATAATTTGACAAAAGTGACTCAATGTAACTAATTGTAGTTTTTTCGTTGACGCTATACTTATTAGTAATCACCATCCCATTTTTATCAATGAGAATACTGTGGGGTAAAGCGTCAATTCCAAAATCAAGTATCAGCTGCTTGGTGGTTTTATGGTTTGCGAATAAATTGAATGTTTTTAGTGGGTCCTTATTAATAAAATAAGTAAACATGTCCCAATCTGATTCAATACACATGTTGATTATTTTCACAGGTTTATTGTTGAAATACTCTACTAACGCATTTTCAAAATGAAATTTGGTTATGCATGGCGCACAAGAACTAGCCCAAAAATTAATGAGTAGGATGCTGTCCTGCAATTGGTCGGAGTCAAATGAAATACTATCAGAGGTTAGAGCGGTGAAATGGGGTAATTCAACTCCTTTAGGTAAAACGTCTTCCACGGAGTATTCATTAATAATTAGATTCTTAAATGAGGTGTCGGAAATATAATTTGCCCATTCTATTTTAAATTGTGGTTTAGCAAGTCTAATTATTCGGCTTAATTGTAAGGAAATCGCATAATCTGAAAAAGGCTGAGGTAGTGATGTCCTTATACTATCAAGTAAACTATCTGTGCGATGTTCTGTAATATGATTAGATGTAGTGTCGTTAAAAGGCGAGAAATTTTGCCAACAATAATCCATATAGAACCTTGATAAATAAGGAAATCCCATGAGGCTTTCGTCTAGGTACGGCACATCCTTGGTGATGGAAGATATATAGTTCACCGGAATATGATCGTCTAAGCCTAGCATTCTTTTACGATAAGTAAGGCAGTTTAATTTATAAGATGCACCTAAAACAGAAAGACGTTTATGTTCCAGGACCACATACCAATCGGGTAATTCGTTTCTATCTTTTATTAATTGCAGTTGCGCATTTTTAATAATTTCATCGTTTTTATCGATTAAACTCTGATAAGTGATATCTTCTCTTTGGGTTAGGTTAATCAGGTTCATGGTTGTTTCGTAATTTCTATAGTGGGAACCGGATGATTTTTTTAGGTAAGTATTGATGCTATCAAAATCAGTAGAGAAATAAATGGAATCCGAGTCATAATTAAAAACGATAGAAGCATTTGGAGCGCTTAATGCTTTAAATTCGGTATCGTTTACGTAAAAATCGAAGTAGTGAAAACCTTGAGATGTTACATCCGTTTGAAAAGTATCGAAAGGAGCAATGTGAAGCTCAAACTCTTGCCTGTTTCCTGGTAAAGAAATCCAATTAATTAAACTGAAATCA
>JBLFZF010000022.1:0-33192 GCA_047610145.1 Salibacteraceae bacterium
GCGCCTTATTTTCATAATGGTGCGTATGCTACATTAGAAGAAGTTATCGATTTTTACAATGATGGTGGAGGTGCAGGAGTTGGACTAGAAGTGACAAATCAAACCCTTTCTTCGGACCCTTTGGGGTTAACCAAAAAGGAAAAAGAAGCGCTTATATTATTTATGGAGTCGCTCTAGTTTACGATTCAATAACCTAGGTAACCTTATGGGTTTTTATTGGTAACCTTATCGTTTTTTTTTGTTAAAACGGCAATGCAAGTAAGGTAATATGGGCTATTTAACCTTGTGGTGTTTAAAATAATAAAACAAAACACCATGAAAAAAATTTTCCGAACGATTGTATTGTCCTCTATGCTTTCCCTTTTTGGGAACGCTTATGGACAAGTGCAGACATTAACTATTCCCATAACTTCCAGCTCAGATGATGCGGAAGAAAAAGGATTAAATACCACAGGTACTCCTGGAGCGATGGACCTAACCAGTTCAGATATTGAATTGGTAAATGATGGGAACGATGGAGATCAGTTTTTAGGTTTCAGATTTACTAACATTACCATTCCTCCAGGGGCATTAATTAGTAATGCGTTTATTCAGTTTACGGTTGATGAAACAGATGCTTCGGCTGGGAGTATTACTTTTAAAGTAGAAGACATTGATAACTCTACCACCTTTTTGAGTGCAAATGGAGATATCAGTAGCAGAACAGCGTTAACGGATAGTGTGGTTTGGAGTAATATTCCAACTTGGAATACAGTGGGTGAGCAAAGTGTTGATCAACAAACATCCGATTTATCTTCGCTGATTCAATTAATGGTGAATAGATCAGGATGGGTATCTGGAAACGCATTAAACATTTTGGCTACCGGAACCGGTGAAAGAGTGGCTGAATCGTATGATGGAGCTCCTTCAAATCCGCCAACACTTGTTATTGAATATATGATCCCTACTACGGTAGTGTTTGATATTCAGTCAAGTAATGATGATGCGGAGCAAGATGCAAGTAGTGGAGCTATGGATTTTACCAGTTCTGATTTAGAACTGTCTACAGATGGGTCTAGTTTACAGGTCATTGGTTTAAGATATGATAACATTACTATACCAAAAGGATCTACAGTTTCAAGTGCGTATATTCAATTTACGGTAGATGAAGTAAACACTGCAAATACCGTAAACCTTCTTCTAACCGTAGAAGAGGAAGATAATTCGACACCTTTAACAGGTACTATTTTATCTTCTAGAAACTGGAACTTAACATCTCCAATATTCTGGAATTCTATTCCTGCATGGTCTGCAATAGATGATGCTGGGGTAAATCAGCAAAGTGCTGACGTAGCAACATTGATTAACCAGATTGTAAATAGACCTGGATGGAGTACTGGAAACGCTATTTCATTAGGAATGGTAGACCCATTTGTAATGAGTGTTCCTGGGTATACTGCGAACAGTTCTAAAAGAGTAGGTAGATCATATGATAATAATCCTTCAAAAGCAGCTAAATTAGTGGTGACTTACACACTTCCTGCGAGTTACCTTGTAGAAGACTTTCCTATTCCTGCTAATGCATCTTGGAAGTATGATGATTCAGGAGTAGATTTAACAGCAGCTAGCTGGACAGCGCTTAACTATAATGATACCACATGGGCTTTTGGTAATGGTGTTTTGGGATATGGAGATAATCCAACTACGACCATTTCTTATGGAAGCAACTCTAGTGCAAAACATCCTACCTATTATTTCAGAAATACATTTAATGTAGCAGATGCTTCCATATACGATTCGTTGGTATTTAACTTATTGAGAGATGATGGCGCTATTGTATATGTTAATGGAGTAGAAGCATTCAGAATGAATATGCCTGCTGGAATGACTAACTATAACACACTTGCTCCTTCGGTAGTTTCGGGAACAGCTGAATCTACCTATTTTGAGCAAAAAACAGGAAACTTGTTAGTTAATGGGTTAAACGTTATTGCGGTAGAAATACACCAAGAAAGTATGACTAGTTCTGATTTATCGTTTGATATGGAAGTAGGGTTTGAATATCCACCTCTAACACCAACGACTTTTCCACTAGTACAAAACACAGAATGGCATTATTTAGATAATGGCGCTAGTTTAGATGGACTTAACTGGAAAGATACCGCATTCAATGATATCAATTGGGATCAAGGAGCAGGACCATTAGGGTACGGAAACAATGAGAACACCATTATTTCTTATGGTCCAGATGCCGCAAATAAATACATCACTTCTTATTTTAGAAGAGATATCATGATTGACTTAGCTACTTTACCAGATTCTATTCAGTTAGGGTTATTAAGAGATGATGGGGCAATTGTGTACATCAATGGAGTAGAAGTAAGAAGAGATAATTTACCTTCTGGAACAGTGACTTCATCTACCAATGCAAGTTCTATTATTAGTGGTACCGATGAAGAATTATATTACACTTCCAATATTTATAAAACCGACTTTATTCAAGGGGTGAATCAAATTGCGGTTGAGATCCATAACAGAGATTCTTCAAGTTCTGATTTAGGGTTTGATTTGTATCTTGATGCAGCTCCAGTAGTTAATCCTCCAGCAATGGGTTGTGCCAATGGTAATGGTTCACATATTGGATGTTTTACTTCTATAACTCCTACTTCTCAAACATCAAATTTATTACTTCCAGTATCTTCGCACCGCTTTCAAGCATTGTTTTATCAAGGAGATGCCTACACTAAAGGTGGAGGTTCTGCACCTGGGAACCATGATTTCACAGCGTATATTCCTTTGAATGGTAGTAGTGAATTGGGTCATTTATCTGTTAATCATGAAACCTCGCCAGGTGGAGTTTCTATATTAGATATCAGTTATAATGACAGTGTAAAGCTTTGGAATGTGGACTCTTCGCAAGCGGTTGATTTTTATAATACGGATTTAGTGTCCACTATTAGAAACTGTTCTGGTGGTATTACTCCTTGGGGTACAATACTAACGGCCGAAGAAAATTTAAGTTCTACGGACCTTAATAATGATGGGTATAACGATATTGGTTGGTTAGTAGAGATTGATCCTATCACAGGAAAAGTAATGGAATACGGGAATGGTATTCAAGAAAAGTTATGGGGTTGTGGCCGTATTAAGCATGAAAATGCGTTGGTTTTAAATGATTCTATTACCTTATATACGGGTGAAGATGGAGGCTCTAGTGCGGTATATAAATTTATTGCCACCACACCGGGCGATTTAAGTGACGGTTCTTTATATGTTTTAAAATTGGATAGTGCTTTGGTGAATAATGACCCTACCGGTACTACTGGTTCATGGATTCAAGTACCAAATACTACGCAAGCCGATCGAAACAATACAAGTACATTAGCTCAAGCTTTGGGTGGTACTAACTTTAATGGAGTAGAAGATATTGAAGTAAATCCGTTAGATGGTCAAATCTATTTCGCGGCAAAAGGAAAAAGTAGAGTATATCGTTTTACAGATAACGGAACTGTAATTGCAGATTTCCAAACCTTTGTAGGGGGGACTGATTATGTTCTAAATACAGAATCAGGGATATATACCGAAGCTTGGGGTAGCGGTAACGATAACTTGACTTTTGATGATCAAGGAAACCTTTGGGTATTGCAAGATGGTGGTAACAATTACATCTGGGTAGTTCGTCCAGATCATACGCAAGACATACCTAGAGTGGAGTTATTTGCTTCTTTCCCAATTGGATCTGAGCCTACTGGATTAACATTTTCTCCAGATTATAGATTTGGGTTTGTATCTGTTCAACATCCAAATTATACCAATACAGCTCAGTTAGATGCGACTATGAATAATGTAACGTTCAATGTTTCTGCTACTTTTGTATTTTCTCGCTCAGAGCATTTAGGTGCGCAAGCGCCTATTGCTGCTTTCGCTGTAGATACTACCGTAGTAATTGCAGGAAATAGTATTGCCTTTACAGATACTAGTTTAAACTATCCTACTACAAGACAATGGATATTTGATGGTGGAGTACCTGCGGTATCTAACAATACCTCTGAATCGGTTACTTATAACGGTACCGGTACGTATTCTGTGAAATTATCAGTAAGTAATATTGTGGGTTCAGATGTGGCTAATTACAGTCAATATATTCGAGTAATTGATCCAGCACCGGTAACACAATTTGCGGCTAATATGGTTAATATATCTACAGGTGATACTGTTGAGTTTTGGGATTTTAGTACCAACAACCCAGATAGTCTTAGTTGGACATTTACAGGTGGAACGCCAGCGACATCTAGCGATGCAGTACCTGCAGTAACATATAGTATTGCTGGTGTTTATGCGGTTTCACTTAAAGCGTATAATGAAGCTGGATCAGGTAGTACTGAAACCAAAGTAAATTACATTAATGTGAGTACTCCGCTTGGAATAGCTGAAAGTTTATTGAATGAAAATGTGGAAGTTTTTCCAAATCCAACGAGTGGGTTAATTACGCTATCTATGGATTTTCAAGGTGGAGAATATGTGGTTGTTGAAGCCTATGACCTTACGGGAAAAAGGTTAGCTGTTTTATTAGACTCTGAAATAGGTGCTGGTCATAAAGATTTACGTTATGATTTATCTACTGTTGTAACGGGTAATCAAACAGTGATTTTAAAAATTAATGTAGACGGTAACCAAGTAAACCGTTTCATTCAAGTGATTAAATAATTATTTTACTAATCAAGCCGAGAATAGATTTCTATTCTCGGCTTTTTTATTTTTTACATGAAAAATTTATTAATTGTGATACTGTTTTTTTCGATTTACACCTGTTCTGCGCAATATGCAAAATCAAATGAAAAGGTATTTACATCCATATCTACCGCTGCTCAGTTTTCGGGTAGGGTAACCCAATTAAATTTAAGAGATCAGAAGTTGTTTTATCTGAATGATTCCATTACTGAATTAACGAACCTAACCTTTGTTAACTTAATGGGTAATAACTTTGAAGCATGGGATAACTCTTTGTTTTCACTCAAAAAAGTGGAGGTAATCAATTATTATGGAAATCATATTATTGAGATTCCTGCTGAAATTAAAAAGCAAAAAAAGATCGTGAAATTAGATCTTGCCAATAACAATATTAAGCGTATTCCAGATGAAATAGGGGCGTTAAAAAATCTCAAGTTTTTGTTTATATCGCTGAATCAACTGGAGCTCATTTCGACAGAAATTGGGAAGTGCAAAGCATTAGAATCGCTTGACTTGCATAATAATCAATTGAGTTTTTTACCCGAATCTATTAGCCATCTGTCATCATTAACGAATTTGAACATTGGATATAATCAACTAAACGAATTGGATGTAAACTGGTTTGGTTTCAAATCGTTAACGTATTTAAACTTAGAGGCCAATTCTATTAACATGTTGCCAGAAGAAGTAGGAAGGATTAAAAGTTTGAAGTCACTAATTTTAAGTGATAACCAGATTGTGGAAATACCCAACAGTATTTGTGATCTAACTAATTTAGAATTATTAATTCTATCTAATAATCAATTAAAGGTCCTTCCATTAAATATTTCGAACTTATATAGTTTAAGTACGTTGATTCTTACAGGTAATGATTTTTCTACCGATGAAAAAATACGTATTCAAGAAGCATTACCCAATTGTTATATTGCATTCTAGTTGTTTTCCTGTTTTTTTTTTAGAATATTCGCCAATATATGTACTATTAAATCCGCCTATGTGCAGGTATCACAGGTGCCTCCCCGTTAAACGGATTACTTGATTGGCCAATACCTCTGGTGTCCATCGTTACCGCGCGCTTAAGCGCACTTTGTCCAAATCGATTACGCACTTTATCCATCGCTTGATAGAGTTTAATGGTGCGCTCCGAATCTTCAAACAAATTGATTTGATAACCACCACCTACGAGTCCGCTAAAACGTACGCCAACTAGTCTGGCCATGACTCTACGTTGGTAGAGTTGATTAAACAAATTCATCACGGTAGCAATCAACGTATGGTCGTTAGCAGTATATGGAATTCGCATTTGCTTGGTTCGGGTGTCAAAATCAGAGTACCGAACAGTGACCGTAACGATGGAGGTTAGTTTCTCGCCATTTCGGAGGTAAAATGCGAGTTTCTCAGCCATAGTCGTAAGGATCTCTTTTAATCTACGTATGTCAATGGTATCCTTCTCAAAAGTGAGTGAAGAGGAAATAGACTTTCGTTCATGAAACGGAATAACAGGAGAATTGTCAATGCCATTGGCCTTTTTCCAGATAAGCACTCCATTTTTGCCAAATACACGTTCCATCAGCTCCAAAGGCATTTCTTGTACGGTTTGAATTTTTTCAATTCCCATACTTCGAAATTTCTGATAGGTTTTATCACCTACCATAGGGATCTTCTTGATGCTCAAAGGGGCTAAAAACTGCTTTTCTGAGCCCTTTAGTACATTTATCTGCCCATTGGGCTTGGCTTCTCCAGTTCCTACCTTAGAAACTGTTTTACTGGTCGACATCCCAAACGAAATAGGCAAGTGGGTTTCTTTCATGATACGCTGGCGCAATTCAGTCGCCCATTTGTAGCTGCCATGAAAGCGATCCATACCCGTGATATCAATGTAAAACTCATCAATAGAAGATTTCTCGTACAAAGGTGATTCCTCTTTAATGATGTCGGTCACCATATCAGAGTATTTACTATACACGCTACTGTTGCCCCGAATCACAATCGCTTCGGGACATAATTGACGGGCCATACGCATCGGCATAGCAGAGTGGACTCCAAATTGACGTGCTTCGTAGCTACAGGCCGAAACAACTCCGCGATCACTCGTACCGCCTACCAATACAGGGACTCCATTTAGCTTGGGTTCGATTAATCGTTCGCAGGAAACATAAAAGCTATCGAGGTCCATATGAACGATAGAACTAGAAGCGGGAAGATCAGAGCCGGGAGTAGGCATGTCAATAAGTTCGGAGTGTGGTATCTCTGAATCGGTGATTATTTTAATGTGTGGTTTGATGTCCATAGCGCGAAGACCGAAGTCGGAAGACTGAAGTTTTGATTTTAGTGTGGTAATTTTATTTGTATTCGTTTTAATATTTTTCCTGATTCATTCACTCTTTTTTCGGAATCCAATCATCATACTCCTCAAGTTAAAAGACGCTGTATAAAAGAAATCAAATTCTTTTGATGTAATATAATTACGCCTATTTGCTTTGTGTAAACAAGTAACTACTTCGGTAAGAGATCGTATGGAGTATTCCATAAACCTTTCAAACTCTGGATTGGACTGGCCAATAGAACCTTCGGAGATGTTTAAAGCAATAGAATCAAAAGCTCGCCTAATCTGAGAAGATAGGTTGTAGGTTTCCTCTTTAGGGAAGGACGGGCTCATTTTATAGATGTCTTTCCTTAAATCCATGGCTTTTTGCCAAATAATCAACTTTTCAAATTTGAACTTCATAGCTATTACGTTTTGTATGGATATAAACAAACTCCAGACTTCAAGCGTCCATATTTTGGACTCCCAACTTCTAGCGGCAAAGAATTTGCTTTTACAAAGAAAGTTAATATATTTGTCATTCACTGTTAAAATATTTTACAATGATGAATTTCGCGAGTAATATCAAGTACCTTAGAAATAAGAAAG
The DNA here is from genome assembly GCA_047610145.1 of Salibacteraceae bacterium. Classification (GTDB taxonomy): domain Bacteria; phylum Bacteroidota; class Bacteroidia; order Flavobacteriales_G; family Salibacteraceae; genus CAJXZP01. Next base: position 7,625 of record JBLFZF010000022.1, read on the forward strand.
CATGGTCTCAACAGGCTTTAGCAGATTATTTTGATTTAACAAGAGGGCAAGTAGCATCTTATGAAGATCATAGAGCAGAACCGAGTCAGCAAACGTTGATTAAGTACTCTAACTTTTTTAAACTACCTATTGATGCGTTGATTCGTCATGATTTAACGATGTCGAAAGATGATGTATATATTGATATTGGTACCAATAGAGTATTGTTTCCGATCATTATTAACGATGATAACGAAGATTCTATTGAAGTGATTCCAATAAAGGCATCTGCGGGTTATTTGAGTGGATACGATGACCCGGAGTATATTTCGGAGTTACCGCAAATGAAATTGCCATTTATTCCAACCGGTAAGCATCGGGCGTTTCCAATAAAAGGAGATTCGATGGAGCCTTGGGTAAAGGAAGGTGCTTTTGTAGTAGGGAAGTTTGTAGAATCGCCAGATCAGATACGTGACGGCCAAACATACATTGTGGTAACGCATAACGAAGGTTTGGTATATAAGCGTTTATATAGAAATGAAAACAATAAAAATGTGTTGACGTTTAAGTCGGATAATGCATTTTATGCTCCGTATGAAGTACGCGCAGATCAAGTCATTGAATTATGGGAATACACCTGCAAGATTGATACACAGAGTTACGATAACGATGACTTAAATCTATCTAGTATTATGCAAATGATGCGTAGTTTCCAGGTAGAGTTAAAGGATATTAAGAAGAAAATGAACTAGGTATTGGATGATTCCGTTACGCTGCTACTCTAAAATAGAGTAGCATATTAGAATATAAATAGATCGCTCCTCTGGAACTAATACATTCCTGTTATAATAAACTCATAATCCCAGAGGAAAAGGATAACTGTAGTTCCAGAGGAACGATCTATAATATCAGTACTAGCTAAGCTTAATCGGAGTCGTATATCTAAACACTCTTCATCTCAGGATTGAACTTCAAAGCCGTAAAGCTATTGGTAAGCGCCAAGGTAAGATGAACAAAGAAAGCAATCCAAATAGTACCCGTAAGTAAAGTCAATAACGACAGTACAATTCCCAACGGAATTGCACCAATGGTTTCATCTAGCCCTTTTGGAATATGTGTAGACGAATATAAAGCCACATTGATAGCTATAGCTGGCCAAACACCAAATTGCGCCACTAACGGAAATAGTAAAATTCCTCTAAATAAGATTTCATATCCGAATAGGTAAGCCGCCCATCCCAATGCGTTTCTACCTTTTAAAGAAGTCGTCCATTCTTTGGCTCTGATTTGTGGATAATTCACAAAGTTTTTTGGATTCTTAGCACTAAAAATTGCGACAGGAACAATAATTAAAGCTAACCCCACAATCCAAGCCATAGAAGTCAAGGTGGTTTCCGGAAGGAGCGTTAAACCATAATCAGCTAATCTATATTGGGGTAAAATAATAAGCAATAAAATCAACGGGATTATCCCCATCCATAACAGCCCCATGTATTTCGTGAAAAGGATATGTTTTATAGAAGCTTCATCTGCGGTATTGGAATTGTAAAAACGGGCTTTTATTTTACCTGATTTAGCGATAAACCAATAGATGATAAACCCGAAAGTTGCTACAATAATGGGGTAGAAGCTATTCATATCTCCCAATTGCCATGATAAATCGATTCCTGTAGTTCCTAATTCCATGCTCAAATTATTTAGTCTTTTTGGCCATCATTTTACGGCCCTGTTTAGCAAGTAAGGGCAACGAAATGACTGTGGGAATAAGTTTCATCAAAAAAAGCGAGATTCTATTCTTATACCCAGGAGTAATAACTCTTTGACCACTTAAAGCACCTGAAATTGCTGTGTGTGCTACATTTTCGGGCGATACCGAAGATAACCTAGCTAAGAAACCACCCGTTCTGAGTTGGTTTTTCACTACTTCATTCGTAGGAACGGCTCCCGGTTGCAGAATAGAAACAGATACCTGAAAAGGTTTCAGTTCTTCGCTTAAAGCCAAACTAAAGTTTTTGACATACACTTTAGATGCCGCGTAAATGGATTTGTACGGGAATGGAAAATTTGCAGCCATACTAGATACGTTCAATAAGTTAGCGGGAGCATTTGCCTTTAAGTCGCTCATAAAAAGGTGCGTAAGTTGGGTAACCGATTTAATGTTTAAATCAATCATTCTATTCACGTATTCAAACGAATACGAATCAAAAGAACCCACCCCGCCAAAACCTGCATTATTAATCAAGAAGTTGATTTTATATCCTTTCTTATGTACCCAATTATAGACTTCTTGAGTAGAATTAGAAAGCGTTAAGTTACATTCATAATAATCCGTAGAAACAGAATGTCTTACTCGTATATCATCCGCAATTTGGGAGAGGTTTTCGTTCGGTAAGGATACCACTAAAATAGAACGGCCTAGGCTCGCACAACGCTCAGCCATTTCTAAGCCCAAACCATTACTGGCGCCAGTGATAAGTGTATAATACATGTTTATTGACCTGGAAATCGTTTAGAAATAAATCGATCTGGAGTATCTGCGGGTCGGGTATGTTTCCAACGTTTGTGACTCCATAGCCATAAATGAGGTTTGGCTCGAATTTGCTTTTCCAGCTTTTTGGTGTGAAACTCTGTGATTTCTCCTTCTTCGGTTTCTCTAGGATTTTCAAATACCGTTTCAAAACTCATACTGTACTGACCACGACCCGTTTGGTCGAGTGTGGCAAAGAGTAAAGGGAAATTATAATCTTTAGCTAATTTCTCTGCGCCCCTAAATACAGGCGTATCTTGATGCAGAAAATCCATCCAATACCCACGATCAGCGGCAGGGGTCTGATCTCCAATCAACATAATCGCAACTTTTTCGCCTTTGTCGGTATATTCCTTAATAATAGCGTAAGCATCAAATAATGGGACTAAAACCATTCCGTAACGCGTTCTGTATTCGGTTAAAAGCTTCTCGAAATTAGGATTACTCAGTGGCTTGTACACTCCTAGAACGGTATGCTTTGTATCTCTAGAATAGGCGGTAACTAAATATTCCCAGTTTCCGTAATGACCTAGAACAGTCACAATAGATTGGCCTTTATCAAAATATGAATTGGGTAAATCTATATTCGAAGTTTTAAAACCATTTTGCCAATCCTTATCACTCATAGTAATAGCCTTTATAGACTCCATAAACATATCGGCTAAGAACCGAAAAAAAGCATTCGATATTTCTTGAGTCTCTTGTGCTGACTTCTCTGGAAATGAGTTTTTTATATTTGTGAGAACTACTGTTTTTCGATAGCCAATTATTCGAAAAACTGTCCAGTAAAAGAAAGTCCCAATACCATACAATACTCCCCAAGGAAGTCTGGAAAATGATTTAATGATAGGAACTACAATATTCATACGGATACGTTATTAATCAACAAAAGTATCAAACAACGTTAGCAATCGGTTAAGTGGTACGAATGCTTATTAACGAGTTCTTGTGGGTTATCTCATTATTGTTCACTTTTGAAACCTATGTGGACGACAGGACAAAAAATAGTTAGTTTTTATAAGGAGGTAGAATTAACCGCTGTAAAAGAAAAGAGTGTATCGGTAATGAATCCGTTTACCAATTTGGAGGTACAAGAAATAAATGAAGTGTTTTACAATCGGTTTTTTAATGACTCAGGTAAGCGAACCTTTCTAATTGCGATTAATCCAGGTAGGTTTGGGGCTGGAGTAACGGGAATACCGTTTACCGATCCTGTTGTTTTAGAAAATGAGTTAGGTATTTCTAATTCATTTCAAAAGCGAAAAGAACTATCGGCTGTTTTTATTTTAGATATGATCGAAGCGCTAGGTGGGTTTGATGCTTTTTATAATCGTTTTTATATCACCAATGTATCGCCATTAGGTTTTGTAAAGGAGGGGAAGAATTTAAACTATTATGATATTCCATCCTTACAAAAAGAATTGGAGCCATTCATTGTAAAACACATGAACCATCAAGTAAAAGAATGGGGTAGAACCGATGTTGCTTTTACTATTGGTAAAGGGAAAAACTATAAAGCAGTGGTGGACCTGAATAAAAAACACCACTGGTTTGATAAGGTAATTGCGCTGCCACATCCGCGATGGGTCATGCAATACCGGTTGAAATATAAGTATTTGATATTGGATGAAGTGATACAGACTATTCAAAACGCTTTAGCCTAAAACCTCCAAAGGAAATAAACTAAATATTACCGACTTAAAAAGTGTTAAAAAACGACTGTTTTAGTTATTATTGCTAGGGTGAGTGATTTGTTGATAAACAGATTGCTGATCCTTTTAGATGATAAGGCATCTATGAGTCACTCATATATACATCGGGAATTGAAGTTTTTACTCATTGCTATTGGAACACGGGGAGATATTGAGCCATTTTTGGTTATTGGCGAAAAGCTGATGGATCAAGGGCATGAGGTAATCTGCCAATTTCCAGAGCAATTTAGAGAGCTCGCTATGAATTCTAAGGTGCAGTTTGAAGGTTTAACGCCCGACTTTCTAGAATTAACTCATAGTCTTGACGGTAAAATAATAACGGCAGGAAGTGGACCATTTTTTAAAAAAATAGGGCCCTTATTTCGAGTATATAGAAAGTCGAGAAGTATTAATCATACTCTGCTAATGCAGCAGCACAAATTGGTTCAACAAATAAAGCCCGATCGTATTCTATATTCTACAAAAGCTACGTATGCTGTGGTTTGGGAGGTTTTGAATCCAGGTAAAACGATACATATTAGTTCTGCTCCATACGTAATACATCCAGTAAAAAGTCACGGAAATATTGGGTTTAATGGGAACTATGGCAAATTTCTGAATCCACTTACGTATAAATTTGCTAATTACTTTTTGATTCAAAAAATCGTTAAAAGTACGAAGACAATTCGTAAAGAGATCGGGGTGAAGTCCTCATCTATTTCAAAAATAGTATTACAAAAAAAAATGGTGTTTACCATTTCCCCAAACTTATATAAAGAACAAGAATATTGGCCTGAAAACGTAAAGGTATTGGGGTATCATGAACGGTCAGAAACCAGAGATTGGAAACCGGCTAAAGAATTAACGGATTTTATAAATTCACACGAAAAAATTCTGTTTGTGACTTTTGGAAGTATGACCAATCCGAATCCGGAGCACCTTACAAAAATGATTTTGCGGATTTTAAGAAAAAATGAAATTCCGGCAATCATTAATACAGCTGGTGGTGGATTAGTCCAACCGGGATCATATGACTCTGATCTGTTTCATTTTGTAAAACAGGTGCCTTACCATTGGATTTTACCTAAAATGCACGCAATTATGCATCACGGAGGGGCTGGCACGAGCCATTTAGCCGTTAAGTATGGCTGTGCGTCTTTAATTATTCCACATACTATGAATCAGAATATTTGGAATTCTATCAATCTCAAATTACGAGTTGGTCCGAAAGGTATCTCCGTGAAAAAGTTAAATATACGCGATTTGACGTTACTTATTCTAGATTTATATTTTACGAATCGCTACAAAGTCAACGCGGCATGTTTATCTGAAAAAATGAACAAAGAGGATTGCAGTGCTTCCTTAATAGATTTCGTTCTCAATTAACATTCCTTTTTTTACTTTTTATTAGATAGACTTCCGAGGTCGTATCTCCATTAATTCTTGAATATAGTCTTTTGAATCTATATTGAAAGATTATAGTTCTACAGTTAAAAATAAATCACATCACTCAATTTACTTTTATACAGATGATTAGGAACCCCCTCCATGTTCCTGAAATTCATTCATTGAACCAAACTAAATTGAACAAGTTAACAGGTAGTATTTATCATGGCATGAAGTGTTTTTTAGGACTAACATATCCTAAAGTATCTACATCTTCATTTTTTATTCCTTCATAAAATGAGAAAGTTTTGTTTTACGTTTATGTTGTTCCTTTTCGGAGTTAATTCTTGGGCAACTCATATTTCAGGTGCCGATTTTAACTATCAATGTATTGGGCAAGATTCCTTTTACGTTACACTAAATTTATTTAGAGATTGTACCGGAATTTCAGCTCCAAATCGAGCTAGTGTAGATTTTTTTAGTTCTTGTGGGCAAACCTTTAACGTAAACCTCACGAAACAAAATGGAATAAACGGAACAGAAATTTCACAGTTATGCCCAGGTAGTTTGAATCAGTCTACTTGTTCTGGCGGGCCCATGCCGGGTATGCAACAACACATTTATGCTGGAATTATAGTGTTGTCTCCACAATGTAATTTCTGGACCATGCAGTGGAGTTTATGTTGTAGAAATAACACCGTAAATTTAGTTGGGCAGCCACAAATGATGGTGCAAGCGACCCTGTATAGTAGTAATGATTCCTGTAACAGCTCTCCAATATTTAATGCTCAACCCATTTTGTATGTATGTTTAAATCAAAATGTAGATTACAATTTTGCGGTAACGGAACCTGATGGGGATAGTTTAGTTTACACTTTTGTAGACCCATTAGACCAAATGGTAGCGGGTATTGCACAAACGGTTCCATTTACTGCGGGGTATAATTCTCAACAACCTATTCCCGGAATTACGCTTAGCACTTCTACGGGGCAACTTCAGTTTACACCGCTCATTCAAGGCAACTTTGTGCTGGCTGTTGAAGTTTGCGAGTATGAATACGGTACTGGAATTCTTCAAGGGTGTGTTATTAGAGATATTCAATTTGTTGTTATTCCATGTTCCAACCAGGCACCGATTCCGCCTCCTACAGGAATTTCTTCTTTTACAGGATCAGGGGCTCTGGTGGCCAATGATTCAGTTTTAGTGTGTATTGGAAATAGTTTCAACTTCACTATTGTGTATACCGATATGGATATCGCAGATTCGGTGACTTTAATCACTAATATTTCGCAAGTAATTCCTGGGGCTACATATACCATTATTAACGGAAACCCTGCAATTGTTACTGTTTCAGGAGTGGTTACGGCATCTATGCCTACATTAAACTCCTTTATTGTAAACGCAATTGATGATGCATGTCCAATACCTGCCACGGCATCGTCATCCTATAATATTATCGTACAACCCTTGCCCATTGTGAATGCCGGAATAGGTCAGATCATCTGTAAAGATGATGTACCGGTTACTATTTCTGGATCAGTAGTTAACGCCTCTGGTGGGGTGTGGAGTGGAGCCGGTACATTTGGTAGTGTAGCTGCTCAATTACAAAACACCTATTTTCCTACTGCCGCTGAATTAGCTACTGGCAGTGCCTCAGTTACGTTGACATCTACCGGTAATCAAAACTGTGATCCGGTATCCGACACATTGCTTTTAGCATTGGTTAGTTTTAATACCGTACTATCCACATCAACCGTAGATGTTACGTGTAATGGAGGGAGTGACGGAATTGGAGCGATTGCTTACCCGATAAACAGTACCCCAAATTCTATTTCTTGGAATTCAAATCCCGTTCAGTTCGGTGATTCGGCAACGAATCTATCTAGCGGTTCTTATGTAGCTATCCTGATTGATAGCAATGGATGCGATACAAGTATTACCGTGGTTATAGCCGAACCTATGGTTTTATCCACCACCGTTATCGTAAACAGTAATGTAAATTGTACTGGAGGTAATGATGGTCAAGCAACTCTTCAAGCTATAGGGGGTGTGAGTCCATATTCCTATTCATGGAGTGCCAGTGCGCAAAGCCAAACAACGGCTATTGGGTTAAATTTATTTGCAGGTAGTCATTCGGTTACTGTGACAGACTCTAAAGGATGTATAGTGATTCAAAATATAGTGATTACGCAACCCAATTACCCAATGAATATTACCGTTAATACAACCCATGTTTCGTGTTTCGGGTTTAATGACGGTACTGCCACTGCTATAGCTACTGGTGGTACTATTCCATACAATTACAATTGGGCTCCAAATGGGCAGACCACAAATCCGATTGTTAATTTACCCAGCGGAACATATTCCATTACGGTAACAGATAATAGCGGAATGTGTGTGGTGAAAACAGGAATTATTGTAAATCAACCGCAACCCATAAGCATACAAAATACCTCTACCGATATATTATGTAAGGGAGATAACACCGCTACGGCTTCTGTAAATCCAACAGGAGGAACCACTCCATTTACCTACCAATGGAGTGTGAACGCGGGAAGTTCAAACGCTAACTCGGTACCTAACTTAGCGTTTGGTGCGTATTCCGTTTCTTTAACGGATGGTAATGGATGTCTTTTTGATACAACCATTAATTTACAAGAACCAAGTCCTATATCTGTTACTTCACTGGCGACTATAGTTATGTGTAATAGTGGGAATAATGGTTCTGCAAATGTGACTCCAATGGGAGGAGTTCCTCCGTATACTGTTTCATGGAATACTGCGCCTGTTCAAACGGGTGACACGGCCATAAATCTGATGGCGGGTAATTACTTAGCGACTATTATTGATAGTAATGGATGTGATACTGCATTCAGTGTTACAGTAGGGGAACCGCCTGTTTTAACAGGCTCAATTGTTTCGCAAACCGATGTAACTTGCACCGGTGGTTTTAATGGGGATGCCACTATTTCAGGGGTAGGTGGAGTGGTTCCATATACCTATGTGTGGAGCACAAATACGGGAGGACAAACCACCGCATTTGTAGACTCACTTTTTGCAGGTAGCTATTCGGTGACCATTACGGATAGTTTAGGGTGTACGTTTATTCAATCTATTAATATTACTCAACCTACATTCGCTTTAACGGTCAATGTAAGTACTACGAACATTACCTGTAATGGACGTATAGATGGAACCGCAACCGCTATTACGGTTGGAGGAACGGCCCCGTATCAGTACAGTTGGACGCCTTCTGGTCAAAGTGGTTCTGCCATTACAAACCTTCCAGTAAGTATCAATACCGTAACCGTTGTAGATAATAGCGGACAATGTATTGTGCAAACAGGAATAGCGATATCTCAGCCGGACCCAATTTCTACAGTAGCTAATATTACCGATGTTTCTTGTCATTTAGGCGCCAACGGACAGGCACAAATTTCCACTTCTGGAGGTGTTCAACCCTTTACTTTTATCTGGGATGTGAATGCAAACGCTCAAACTGATTCATTAGCAACAATGCTCTTAGCAGGTTCTTATTCGTTTTCTGTAACCGATAGCAACGGTTGTAATTACGATTCTTCTATAGTGATGAATCAACCCAATCCAATTTTGCTTTCACCAAATATGAGTATGCCTTTATGCTACGGAGGTTCTGATGGGCAAATTGACGTGAGCTCTATTGGAGGAACTAGTCCGTATACTTATTTATGGGGGGGGAATGCCGCATTTCAAACAGATTCAATTGCTCATATGCTAACCATGGGTGCCTATTCAATTACCGTAACCGATAGTAATTTATGTACGCAAGAATCTATATTCATGCTACTGGAACCAGCGCCAGTAACGGCCAATCCAATCCAATTAAATCCGGTAGGGTGCTATGGCGACTCAACTGGAACAGCTAATGTGTTCGGGTCGGGAGGAACTTCTCCGTACGGATATCAATGGAATACTTCGTCAAAACTAGAGCCCAGTGGCGGTGTTCAAGGTTTATGGGCAGGAAGTTATACCGTGACTATTACGGATACAAACGGATGTGTTTTTGATACCAGTATTATCATCACGCAACCGCTAAATCCAATTAGCCTAGCTACTCAAATTACAAATGTTGCTTGTTTTGGAGATAGCACTGGGGCTGTGGAATGTGTGCCTACCGGTGGTACATTTCCTTACCTATATTTATGGGACTCGTTGGCCAGTAATCAAACAAATGCAATCGCTACAAACTTAGCACAAGGCTTCTATCAAGTCCTCGTTACGGATACTAACGGATGTCAGGATTCAATTTATGCCAATGTTTGGGAGCCTACATTGGCGCTTTCATCGGTCATTTCTGTTACAGAGGTATTGTGTTATAACGAAGCCTCAGGTACCGCGGTAGCATCGGGTGTAGGAGGAACGAGTCCGTATGCATATCAATGGGATGCTTTGGCAAATAACCAAGTAACCGATACCGTGAATAATTTAGCCGCAGGGATGTATGCCTTGACAATAACAGATTCTAATAATTGTGTAACCGATTCTATGGTTCAAATTGGCCAACCTGTTGAGTTCGTTTTTGATACCGGTACAATGACTCAAGTGAGTTGTTATGATGGCGCTAATGGAGAGGCTTCTGTGACAGTTTCTGGTGGGGTTTCACCGTATTTGTTTGCTTGGAGTAATTCTGCAAATAATCAAACTACTGCCAATGCTATCGGATTAATAGCGGGTCCTCATTTGGTCGCAGTTACTGATTCTAACGGATGTGTTTTGAACCGTACTTTTGTTATTACTCAACCTAATTTTCCTTTAGATATTGACAGTTCAATGATTCCCATTTCGTGTAATTCGGGAACGGATGGAATAGCGATTGCTTTAGCAAACGGTGGAACCTATCCATACAGTTATTATTGGTCAGGTTTTATGACAACAACCGACACAGTGCGCAATTTACCTACTGGATTATATAGTGTTCAAGTCACCGATAGTTTAGGTTGTACGGATTCTACTTCTGTTTTTGTGAGCCAACCCAATACATTAGTTGTATCGGAAGTAGAGAATAGCTCCGTTAATTGCTTTGGAGCAGCAGATGGATCGGCTATGGTTAATGTGACCGGAGGAGTAGCTCCATATCAGGTTTTGTGGCCAAGTTCTGCAAATTATCAAACAGATACATTAGCTATTAATTTAAGCCAAGGAATATATGTGGTTACAGTAACCGATACCAATAATTGTGTAACCAATACAAGCATTACTATTACGCAACCCCTTATGGCATTGGCCAATTTGATGTATGAGAACAATGCATTGTGTCAAGGAGATACCAATGGCTGGGCTGCGGCTTTAACGACAGGTGGAACATCACCTTATAGTTATCAATGGTCTTATGGAACGCCAAATAGTTTAGGAGATACAGCTTCACTTTTACCGCAAGGAATGTATACGGTCACGGTAACGGATTCAAATTTATGTCAAACTATTTCAGCCTTTCAAATAACCCAACCCGTACTATTGGGTTTTTCAAGTTGGAGCAGTCAAGCAGTGTTATGTGCAGGCGGAACTACTGGTTTGGCATCGGTATTGGGATCCGGTGGAACTACTCCATACACCTATGCATGGGGAATAGCTTCGGGACTTCAAACAACTGCTACGGCTATTGGCTTAAGCACAGGTAATTACCTGGTTACTTTAACGGATAGTAATGGATGTCTGTTGGATACCACTGTTTTTGTGACGGAACCTACAGATTCACTTTTAATTAGTGCCGTGAGGAGTTCTATCAACTGTTATGCCGGTACGGATGGAAATATTACGGCAACGGTTGTTGGCGGTACCTCTCCGTATAGCATACAATGGGGTGCTAATACAGGCAGTCAAACGGGACAGATAGCAAATAATCTGTCCGCAGGAAATTACAACGCTAGTGTAACAGACTATAACGGATGTCTAGCTACTGTAGCTATCACTTTAACGCAACCAAATGCGGCTATTTCTATGCAGTCTACTTTTACCAATGTGACCTGTTTTGGGTATTCTGATGGGATAGCTTCAGTTTCTGGTTCAGGAGGAACGCTTCCGTATACCATTCAATGGGATGCCGCTTCGAGTCTTCAATCGGGACCCAATGCCGTAAGTTTAATGGAAGGTACGTATATGGCTTATATAATCGATGCCAATGGGTGTCAAGATAGTATTGGGGTATATGTAGGACAGCCCAGTCCAATTACGGTTCAAAGTAGCCCAGATGATACGGTTTGTGTGCAATCTAATTTCAATCTAGATGTGCAAGCTTTTGGGGGCAATGGAGGGTACGTTTTTTCTTGGAATAATGGATTAAGTAACTCAGCATCTCATGTAACCACAACGATAAATTCAAATATGTATACTGTTTCAGTAACCGATGCTTTAGGGTGTCCAGAAGGGATGGATACCATTCATATTACCGTGTATAATTTAAATCAAGATAGTTTAACGATTTGGAAAGATGGTGACATTTGTGAAGGGGAGAGTACCAATCTATACGCCAGCTATAATGGGAATTTTGGTTCGTACGGATTTCAATGGAGCAACGGACTAGGAACTGGCGTTGGACCTATTTCGGTGAGTCCAACACAAACTACTATTTATCAGGTAACCCTGACGGACCAATGCCAAAGTACATTGACCGATTTTGTGATTGTAAACGTGCTGCAATCGCCTGTAGTGAATATTCCAGAAATTATTGCAGCGGGCTGTGGTCCATTAGAAGTTTTGTTTGAAGATCAAGTGAGTGACGCTGAAAATTTCTCTTATTCGTGGAACTTTGGAGATGGAACTTTTTCGAACTCTGAGAATCCGATACATGTATTTACCAATCCAGGTTCTTATGCAATAACGGTAGTTAAAACCAATATATTCGGATGTTCAGGTACGCAAACTGGACCCAGTAGGGTGACGGTTTATCCTACGCCAACAGCGTATGGAGTTCCCAATACTTATGTAACAGATATAACGAGTTCTACGATACAATTTACGGATATGAGTACCGGAGCAAATTTTGTTCGTTGGGACTTTAGTGTCCTCGACTTCTCCACTGATTTAACTCCGAGTTATACGTATCCAGATACAGGTGTATATGCCGTATTATTATCGGTTTCTAATCAGTTTGGGTGTGAGAGTCAATACCCATTTCAAGTAGAGGTAACCAATGAAAATAAGTTAAATATACCAGATGCTTTTATTCCTAATTCTGAGGGAGGTAGCGGAGGGACCTATGATGCTACTTCTTTATCTAATGAAATATTTTATGCCCGTTTAGCGGCTGTAGATAAATTTCACATGACCATTCATAACCGATGGGGAGAATTATTATTTGAATCTTTTGAGGTAGAGATTGGCTGGGATGGCTATTACAGAGGAGAACTCTCTGCACAAGATGTGTACGTATGGAAAATTGATGTCGTATTTGAAGATGGGCAGCAAGTATCAGAAGTAGGAAGTTTAACTTTAATTCAATAAAATATGGGTGAATTAATATCTCCATACCCCCATACTATCAGTTCTTTCTAGAGCCCGTATATAATTATATTTGTCTTGATGAGTTTCGGTAAAGTAATCATCGGTTACATATAAATGTAGATTTACTTCAGGGGCCATACCTACAAAAAAATACTTGGTTCGTTACCAATAACTATAAAACTAACTCCTTGACCATGGGCCTCTTTGTGATACACGTAGGTAGAGTCATCCCAAAAATCGTACGTGTATTTCACCTTATTTTGAGTGAATAAGTGAGAAACCATCGGCATATTGTCTATTTCAATATAGCCATCGTGTAAAAAGGCTATAGTAATTCAAGAAACACTTTTTTTTCACGAACGGATAAAGAGGTTTAAAAAGGTAGAAATCTTTAGTAACGTTTTACTACTACTTATGTTTTTGGTTGTTTGGATATATAGCCAAATTAAATAAAAATTATTGTGGCTTATGAAAAATTAAATTTCTCTTGATCGCCAATTCCCCCAACGTAAATAACTCCAAGAAAATAGGATCATACATCCGAAATATACAAACTCACTGGCCCAAACTAGGTGCAAAGGATACGCAGCAATTACCGCAGAGTAGTAGGTGTATATTAAGTAAATACCAACGCTAATACTTTCAATTAACAACGCAGTACGTGTATTACCGGTTCCCGAAATTGCTCTAAAAGGAATAAATGCGGTGGTAAATAAAAACATCGACAATGTGGTTATTCTAAGCGTAGCAATGGCATCTCCAAAAATGGTTGAATCTTTTGTAAATAGGCCCATTACGAACTCTGGATACAGGTTTATAAGGGTAAAGAAAAAAGCATTGACAAACAATCCTAAAATGAGTGTTTTATTGACTACAGGAATGATTGTATCAAATCTTTTTTCTCCCATTAGATTACTTACAAATGTATTGGCAGCATCGGCTAATGAAAATACAGGGACCATTATGAAGATGTAGATACCCCGAATCATTTGCGAAATGGCTAATGCTCTTTCGCCTAAACTTTCCACAAAAACAAAAAACGTAAACCAAGCTCCAATAGAAATAATGTTTTGGACCATAATAGGGGAGGCCACTTCAAATATAACCTGGGTTTGGGTCCAGTTATATTTGATGAATTTGGAAAGGTTATATTTTTCTAAATCAACGTATTTCACGGTATAAATTATAAAAAGAATAGTTCCTGCAGCTTCCGAAATTACCGATGCGAAAGCAGCACCTTGAACCCCTAACTCGGGAAATGGTCCGTAACCATAGATTAACGCTAAATCAAGTCCAATATTTAAGGCGGATATTAATGGGGTAAAGTACCCTAAGATTTTAGTTTGAGTAATTCCTACAAAAAAGCCAATGAATAAGAGGTTACATAAGGTGAACAATATTCCCCAACCTCGGGCTTTCATATAAATGGTGGCGTATTTCACTACGTTGACTGACTCAAAAAGATGATCTAGTAGGGAAGGAACAACCCATTGAATAAATAGAAATAACAGAACCGCAAAAAACAATACAAAATAGAGCCCTTGAAAAAACAGGCCCCCTATTTTCTTGTAATCGTGAGATCCATTTCTACGACCTATTATGATTTGCATTCCAGAGGTAAACCCCATTCCAATAACGAAAAGTAAACCGTAAAGTAATTGCCCGTTACCAGTACCGCCTACTTGAGCTTCTCCCAAACCGGTCACTAGAATTAAATCAATTACCCCTACTAAATTCATCGCTATTCCAGCAATGACTAATGGAGCTGTAATTTTAAGAATACCCTTGTATGTCGTGTTTAATTGATTCACAACGTGCAAAGGTGTGTGTTTTGGCTGGTTAATTTTTCATCGGCAGATGGAAAATATTGTAAAATGAATAGGGTAAATTAAAAAAGTGACTTACAATGAAGTAGATTGGAGTTGGTAAGGAATGGTAAAGCAAATTCGAGTACCCACAAAACCCAGCTTTATATCTTCAGGAAAGGCATTATCAATGATCACATCCGACATTTGATGATTTAGTTCGGATAAGAGTTGAATCCTGTTTTTAGTCACTTCTGTACCCATAGATTTGTGCATTTCTGGGTTTTCTTTTTTAAAACAAGAGGCTTTTTCAATACCTACGCCATTATCTGTAATTACAATTTCAAGAATGTGGTTTACGTTTTTTATGTTTATTTTAATCTCTCCTTTCGGGTTGTTATATACTTGTCCGTGCCAAATAGAGTTTTCAATATATGGTTGAATAAGGAGAGAGGGAATACGGCAATTAATTACATCTATCTCGCCCTCCATTTCTATGGAAAACTGGAAATCTTTTCGAAGTCTCTTTTTTTCTAAATCTACGTACATATGTAGAATATCTACTTCTTTTGAGAGTAGAATGGTGCTTTTTTCTGATGTCTGTAAAATGGTTCGAATTAACCGACTAAAGTCAATGAGGTATTCATTTGCCTTAATTTTGTTATTCGTTAAAATGTAATTTTGAATAGCGTTTAATGAATTGAAAATAAAATGAGGACTCATCTTAGATTGTAAAGAGAGAATCTGTAATTCACTAATTTTTCGTTGAAATGCGGCCTGTTTTTTATAAAATGTAATAATCCTATAAACGATAAAATAAATAGCAGTCACAATTACTAGGAACAATAAAGTTACAAACCACCAGGTCATCCAATAGGGCGTTTCAATGGTGAAACTACGTTGCTGTATCTTACTTTTTAGGCCTTGAACATTTGTGGCAAAAAGCTCTAACGTATACTTCCCAGGATCTAATGAGTTAAAAGTAATCGCAGAATTTGTGGTCTGTTTCCAAATTCCGTTTTTTCTAATTCGGTACGAATAAATAAAGTTGTTACGAGACTTAAAACCAATTGCTTGGTAGCGAATATCAAATGAATTAGAGTCAAATGGTATTAAAATGGGAGTAGAGAAATCATATTTTTTTAAGCCTCTACTTAAGGCCGTAATATTTAAAAGGGGGGGAGGGACTGACGGATGTATTTGTGCTAAACCAATTCGGCCAACTCCGGTGTTGTTTGCAAAATATAAGGTGTCTTTACAAATTTTTATTTGGCGTACATCTGTTGATTTTAAACCGTCATATAATGATATGATGGAGGTATAAGACCATTCTTTACCGGTCTTTGTTAATTGATAAACCCCCAAATTAGTAGCCGCATATACGATATGAGTCTTAGGATCAAGTATTAATTGATAGATGGCATTTAACTCCGTTCCCCGTCTTATTTCTATCTCGAATTTTCTGCCGTTTGTAACCCCAATTATCCCGTCTCCTTTGGTTGCAAATAAAATAGTAGAATCCGATACTCGGATAATATCTTGTATCCGTGTACGATTATTTTCTCCAAGGAGATTAGACTTTTTTAGAGTTCCCGTAGAAATAGTGTACTCAAAAAGACCGTCTAAAGTCCCGAGATAAAACTGGTCGGGAGACGCTCTGAGAAGGCGAAGTATCTTGGGTGTGTTTTCAATTAACTTCTCCACGATATAGTATTTATTAGGGGCATATTCACGTGCGCTGTTCTTGATATAAAAAAACCACTCAAACCCAAAAAAATCATGATACGTATACACTCTTTTACTTTTATCTTTTTCAATGTTATCTTTAGAACTAAGTTTAACCAAACCATGAGATGGGCTAGAAGCGACCAAACTTGTATCGTCTAGTCTAGCTATGGAATTGATGTCTGAAAGAGATTCAATAAAGAAAATGTCATTCTCAAATGTAATTCCTTCGGCTAAATCAGATTCTAACAAAGAATACATTGATTTTGGTAAATTAATTCGTTTTAATTGTGTTTTGTTGTCATTAAAAACATAATCTCCTTGATCTGCGTTAAAACTAAAAATTAATTCTTCCTCTGTTTCAATAATACCATGAATATGACCGCTTTTAATGGCATCTAATTCAAATTGTTGCAGATGTCTATTGGGAATGTAAAATAGGCCATTGTACAGTGAAGAACACCAAATGCCCCCTTCAAAATCTGTGGTAATAGAAGTGATATAATAGCCTCGGAGTATATGACGTACGACTTGCTCTTTAACATCAGAATAAAAGTAAATACCGTTGGGAGTACTTATTGCTGTTAGGTTGTTCCATTTACTAATTCGGATACGGTCAAAAATAACGGTTTGAATTAATCGGGAATAACCGGAGGGCTTATCTGAAAATAACTGGGCTAAATTTTTAAAAAGAGTAAGACGGTCTTCTTCTTGAGAAATAGGTATTAATCCGTCATATAATTGGGTAGAGTTATACGTAACCGAATTACCCAAACTATCAATTCCAATATTCGGAATAATTGAATTGGCTCGCCAAACAAACTCTAAAATCAAACTGTCTTCTGGGGTAATAATCAAACGAGTAATAGTGGTTCCGAAATTAACATCTACTAGTTCTTTTTCTAAAACATGATTATATCGGTAATTCGTAAACACTTCATTTTCATAGTAACAGAGTCGCCTGTTATAAGTAGCGAACCAAATCCGGCCTTTTGTATCTTCTGATATTTTAAATACAGTATTGTCAGTTAACCCATCTTGAGTGGTGTACACATTAAATTTAGCGCCATCGTATTTCACAACACCATTATCGGTTCCTATCCAGATGTATCCTTTTGAGTCTTGAAAAACATCATACGTTTCAGCACTGGGAAGACCATCGCTAATAGAATAATTTATTGCGTTAACGGAGGGATGAATTACTTGGCTATACAACCTAGAAACACAGAAAATATGCATCAAAACACTCACTCCTATTAGGGTAGTTAATTGCGTGGATAGATGTGATTTATAATGTGAAATGGGCATAATATTGATTAAACTTCCGACACAACAATACCATTTTTTATTTAAATAGGAGATATCCGATTTTAAAAGTAGGAGTAATTAAAGAGACTTTTTTTTGATATAAATCATCTGCGTGGATTCGGCTCAAGTGAAACAAGCTCTTTATATTGCAAACCTAAATGAACGGGGATATGACTAGAGAAGAATTATTGGAGGCGATAGATAAAAAGTATAAGGATATGGGACAAGATCCCGATGTTCATTTATCTGGACTTTTATATGCAGAACCTATGCAGTACTGGGATTTTATTCAGGTGGATGCCCTGTTAGGTCTTCAAACACAAAGAACGCAATTACCAGATGAAATGGTATTTATTATGTATCATCAAATCAATGAGTTATTGTTTAAAATGATTCTCTGGGAAATTTCTCAAGTATCGGAAACAGAAATAGTTTCTGCCGAAAAATTTACAACCCACCTCGGACGTATTAGTCGTTACTTTGATATGCTTTCTAACTCATTCGATATAATGGGAGACGGTATGGATAAGAAACAGTACATGAAGTTCAGAGATACATTAACGCCTGCTTCTGGTTTCCAAAGTGCGCAATACCGAAAGATTGAATTTGCATCCACCGAATTGATTAACTTAATTGATAATCGTTTTAGAGCCTCTATCGATAGAGATACAGAGTTTGCGCATGCATTTGAGCATTTGTATTGGCAAGCCGCAGGTAAGGATTACGAAACGGGCGCTAAAAGTAAGTTGCTGACCAATTTTGAAGATAAATACTTTGAAGAGTTTATCACCTTTATGAAAGATTATAATACTCTAAACTTATGGTCTAAATTCAAATCATTACCCAAAGAAGATCAAGCCAATAAACCGCTTATTAATGCCATGCGCCATTACGATCATACCGTCAATGTAGATTGGGTAATGCACCATTTAAATGCGGCTAAAAAGTATATTGGTGGGGGAGAAGCTACGGGTGGTAGTGACTGGACCAAGTACATGCATCCTAAATATCAAAGAAGAATATTCTTTCCAGATTTATGGAATGAAGAAGAATTGAAAAATTGGGGAATTACCAATTTAGATGGCTACGCAACCATTGATTAGTGTATAAATTTATATCAGGACTTCGGTCCTGATTTTTTTTATGAATTAGGGAAGAAATTAATATCTAATTTACATGAAATTATATTCCTTACTTGCCTTGGATCTGAGCTTTTTTTTATACTTAATTATTACATCATAAATGCACAAAATGTTTCTTTAGGTTTTGAAGTAGGGCCTGACGCGTAAGATTATAGTAGATAATTTAGAAGCATACCCCAATTGCCACTTGTTTTGGGTTGAAAATAAACTTATTGTATGTATTTAATGCATTTCAGGGATATCCGAATTTAATGAATTAAGGTCATTATGTATAGCTTTATACGATAACCACTTCCGTATGTCTAGAGTATATAAAAATAGATAAAAAGTAGAATGTAGGGTACAGTTTTGGAATGTGGTTAACTCATGAAAATTAGGTCATCCACAAAAACCAGAACGAAATACATTCGGTTCTAAGCTATATAAGTCTGACGATGAGCTTAATAACAGCGTGTGCACTAGGTAATAATTCTACACGAAGTCTCTTCCCATTTAGTGTATCGACAGATCCAGTATATACCGTTCGAACGGAGGATTCGCAAAATGGTAGATAAGGATGTACGTGCATAAGTGCAATTGAGATATATCTATACTTTTTAATTAAAGAGTTGGATTCTACAGCGCTTTCAATAAGATAAGAATGTTACAAGCAGAATAGTGTTGGGTGTTAGAAAGACATTCTGTAAAAAATAAAGGCCCATTAAATAAAAGGGTTGGGGTATTTATCGGATGGCGGTAATTGGCTATTTAGGTTGTTTTTGTGAAGGAGTAGGGTAAACCTCTTTTATAACAAACCATTTAAACAGTTCTGTATTCAGAGAGTCTTATAAAAAGCAAGATCAAAACGACTCCCCTAAAAAAATCTAACGATCTCGTTACGTTAGAAACGTAGCCGTTGTATTTTTACCCAAAATCACTACAGCTAAACAGACGGAGGTCTATGAAATACGATTACATTATTGCTGGTTCCGGGTGTGCAGGGTTGAGTTTATTATACCGACTTCTAACCGACTCTGAATTGAGTAAGAAAAATATTTTGGTGTTAGACAAAGATCAAAAGACTCAAAATGACCGAACTTGGTGTTATTGGGAAAAAGGGTCTGGGCTTTTTGAGTCTATTGTTCATTACCAATGGAAATCATTGGAGTATAAGTCGGAAGGGTTTAAGCAAAAATTTGATTTAGAGGAGTATAGCTATAAAATGGTTAGAGGAGTCGATTTTTATACTCATGTTCTGCAATTTGCCAAAAAGTTTACGACTGTAGATTTCCAGTATGGCAATATAAAATCCATTTCAGGTACTCTGGGATCTGCTTCAGTGAATACCGATATCGGCTCTTTTGAAGCGGATTTTGTGTTTAATTCTACACCTTTGTTTCACCCGGAAATGAATACGGATAATTCCTTACTGCAACATTTTAAAGGATGGGAAATAAAAACAAAGTCGCCTGTTTTTGATAGTAAAGTAGGAACCCTAATGGACTTTACTGTAAGTCAAGAACATGGAGACACTTTTATGTATGTACTGCCCACTAGCAGCACAGAAGCGTTAATAGAGTATACCTTATTTAGCCCGGTTGTACTGGAAGCAAAGGCGTATGAAAAAGCGTTAAAAAACTACATTTCCGATGTTTTAAAAATAGATAGTTACGAAATCATACACCAAGAATATGGTGTCATTCCAATGTCATTAGCAAAATTTGAAAGAGAAATAGGGCCGCTACAAAACGTTATTCAAATAGGAACCGCAGGTGGATTTACGAAGGCGAGTAGTGGGTATACTTTTCAATTTATTCAGACCCATACCCAAAAAATTGTGGCGCAATTAAGAGCAGGTAAAACGCCTATGGTGAACGCTAGTTTTAGAGATAAAACTTTTGACTGGTATGATCGAACGGTATTGGAAGTTATTTTATCTAAGCGCATGACCGGTAAAGAAATATTCACCCAAATTTTTCGTGAATCTCCCATAAACAAGGTATTGGCTTTTTTGGGTAACGAAAGTACGGTAATGGAGGATATTCAAATAATGAGGAAATTACCCTTGTTTCCTTTTTTGATTTCTGGAATTAAACAATTATAAACCCCAAATAGAGACCAATACACTCGACTTAAACTTCCAACCATTAAAAAAAACCGAACTTGTTTTAATGGGATTAGCCGCAGTTGCAATACTTATGAAATATGCCCACTTGCCCGGTTCTGGACCGGTATTAATTCTAAGTTTATTGTCGTTATCTATTATTTATTTCAATTTTGAATTTGCATTTTTTAATAATATTAAGGCAAGAAATAGTTAAAAGAAAGAACAATACACAAACATCAGTTCACAAAGAGTTATTGGCGCAGGAATAGCTCTTAGTTTCGCCCTAATTGGAATTCTATTCAAATTTCAAACGTATCCGGGTTCTTTCATAAGTTTGATTTTTGGAGCAATAACCATGGCCTTTGTTACCGCATTTGCACACATAAAATACAGAAAACATAAAAGCGTTTATTCTTCCAAAATATTGATTGCAAACGCCATTTATGGAGTAATCATTCTTTTTCTTTTAGGAGTTCCAAATCGAACTTGGCATAATTTGAAATACCCCAATAACCCAGAGTTTGTGGATGCATTAATAAACTCCTTGAATGACCTAGAGAATGAGCTATTGAGAGCTGTAAAGGACACCGAACGAGAAAAAATGAATCGAGAAAATAGAGAAGAGGAGCATAAATAAAGAAACCTAGGGAATAGTGCCAGAGCGGTACATGTGAAGAGATAGAAGTTGATAGCCCAAAAGCCTTGGTCTTTGCTATAACCCAAACGTTGAAAAATGGGTTGTTTTTTTTTTAGACTCTTTTAAATGAAGTGGTTAAATAGCCTAATTTGTAGGTCTTGTTGAATCAATTGTAAAAAACACCATACCCATGAAATATAGATTTTTCACCATCATTGTCGCTCTGTTTATTATACACGGGTGCTCCAATACAGCGGAAGAACAAATCCAAATAGACCAAGGGTTTACCCAATATATTTCTGGTTTTACCTCAGGTATTATTTCTAAGACTAGCCGCATACATATAAAACTGACTGAAAACAGCAAGCAGTTTACGCAACCCAATGAAGAAGTAACGGATGACGTGTTTGATTTCGTTCCAAGTGTAGATGGAGAAGCGTATTGGTTAGATGCCCGAACGATTGAGTTTAGGCCGGAAGAACCTTTTAAATCAGGGGGTGAGTATGAAGTCACGTTCGATTTAGAAAAGGTTTCTAAAGTTCCAAAGGAATTTGAAGTTTTTGTTTTTAAAATCCGTACAATTACCCAGTCATTTCATTTAGAAACTCAAGGAATTACTCCGTACGAGCCAAAAGACTTGACTTGGAATCGTTTCACTGGTAGAATCTCCACCGCTGATTTTTTAGAGCAAGAACAAGTAGAGCAGCTACTGCTGATTAGCATTGGAGGGCAAAAACTCAACGCGACCTGGGTGCATAATACCAGCGGTAGACTACACGAGTTTGTAGTGGATTCGGTCGAGCGAAAGGAAGAAGTACAAATCGTTTTGTTAGAATACAGCGGAAAGGAATTTGATATTGAAACCAATGGGAAGCAAGAAATGGAAATTCCTTCATTGAGCGATTTCAAACTAATGTCAACTAAGTTGCAGCAAGAGCCGGAACAGCAAGTGGTGTTGCACTTTTCAGATCCACTTAAGGCGAATCAACAATTACGTGGTTTAATTCGATTTGCCGATACAGATGATTTACGTTTTGTGGTATCCAATAATATTGTAACCATTTATCCACAAGCACGTTTGCATGGCGTACATACCTTATTGATTGAAGAATCTTTGCAGAATACAATGGCACGTAAACTGACTAAAGCAGAGAAAATAGAGATGAATTTTATAGAAACTAAACCGCAGGTTTCTTTTAATCATACCGGAGTCATCCTTCCGAGTACCCAGGGATTGGTGTTCCCTTTTCAAGCAGTGAATTTAAATGCGGTGCAAGTTGAAATAGTCAAGATTTATGAACGCAATATGCATCAATTCTTGCAAACTAATAATTTGAACGGGGCAAACCAATTGACTCGAGTAGGTAAATTGGTGTACAAAAAGAAAGTTAACCTATTGACGGATAAAATTTTATTCGGTTCTTGGAATACCCATTACCTCGATATTTCTAAACTCATTAAAACAGAGCCAGGGGCTTTGTACCGTATTACACTAAACATCAAGCAAAGTTACTCTAACTATCCGTGTGAGGATAGTAAGGGGTCTGAAGAGGAAGAGTTAGAAGAGTCTTTAAGCGACAGTTGGGAAGATGAATCTTACGACTCTTATGAAGATGATTGGGAATATTACGCGGATGACTATGACTATTATGACGACTATGACTGGAAAGAGCGTGAAAATCCATGTAGCGCTTCTTATTATGCGTATGGAAAATCTATTACAACAAACATTTTAGCCAGTAATCTGGGAGTCATTGCTAAATTAGGAAAGGATAAAAAAATGTTAGTAGCTGTAAGCGATTTACGCACAGCCATGCCATTAAAAGGAGTAGATGTGAAGTTGTACGACTTTCAAAATCAAGTCATAGGTCAAGGTTCTACCGGCAGTGACGGAAATGTTTTTATGGAGTCTTCGGCTAAACCATTCTTGGTTATTGCTTCTAAAGGCAAAGAAAAAGGGTATTTGAAAGTGCAAGACGGATACGCCTTATCTACCAGTCACTTTAATGTACGTGGAGCGGTTGTTCAAGACGGATTGAAAGGTTTTCTTTACGGAGAAAGAGGTGTCTGGAGACCAGGTGACACCTTGTTTTTATCGTTTATGTTAGCTGATGAAATGAACAAAATACCCGCAGATCACCCTGTTAAAATAGAATTGTTTAACCCTAAAAATCAATTGAAATCAAAGGTAGTAAGTATACATTCAGTTAATGGTTTATACAGATTTACTATTCCAACCAGTGCTGAAGATATGACGGGTTCTTGGTTAGCCAAAGTAAAAGTAGGGAATGCCACTTTTTCTAAAACTGTTCGGATCGAAACAGTGAAGCCCAACCGATTAAAAGTCATGTTTGATTTAGGGGTTGACGAAATTCCTTCGGATATGAAAAGTGAAAAAGCGAGTTTAGATGTAAAGTGGCTACATGGTGCGATTGCGAAGAATATGAAAACCAATATCACCGTGACTTTAGCCCCTTCAACGATCAAATTTAAAGGGTTCGAAAAATATTCGTTTTTAGATTATACCAAATCGTATAATGCCGATGAGCAGGTCATGTTTGATGGGGACATTAATGCAGAGGGTCATGCAGATGTACCGGTTAAGTTGGACTTGGGCAGTACATCTCCTGGCAAACTGAACGCATTTTTTAATATTCGTGTTTTCGAACCGAGTGGTGATTTTAGTGTAGATCGTTTTTCAACCACGTATTCGCCTTTTAAAAGGTATGTAGGGGTAAAGTTACCTGAGAATACGCGTCACCGAACATTTTCTACAGATACCGTGAACTACTTTGAAGTAGTGACCATAAACGAGAACGGCAGTCTAACGGATGTAAATAATTTGGAAGTCCAAATTTTTAAAACCGAATGGCGCTGGTGGTGGGATGCTTCTTCTCGAAATTACGGAAATTACATGGGAAGCAATTACGAGCGCATGACCTATACCACCAAAGTATCTACGGTAAATGGTAGAGCCATGGTACCTTTCGAAATCAAGTATCCAGATTGGGGCCGTTATATGATTCGAGTGATCGATAAAGAGAGTAACCATAGCGCTACACAAGACATGTATATGGACTGGCCAAATTGGCGCGCTCGTGCTGAACCTAGTATTCCAGATGGGGCGAATGTATTGACTTTTGATACTGATACTTCCGATTACGAAATTGGGCAAACCGCCAAAGTAATCCTTCCATCTAGTGGGAAGGGGCGTGCTTTAGTAACGGTAGAAAATGGGTCTAAAATACTATCGGCTGAATGGGTTGAAACGGCTGAAAAGGAGCTTGTTTATAGCATAGAAATCACCCCGGAAATGGCACCTAATGCCTTTATACATGTCATGTTGATTCAAGAGCATGCCCATCAAAATAGTTTGCCGATGCGCATGTATGGCGTAGTGCCAATTAATGTCAACAACCCAGCTTCGCTTGTACATCCTATTATTGAAATGGCGGAGGAATTAAAGCCAGAATCCACTACTGAAATTAAGATATCAGAACGAGACGGACGGGCCACCACCTATACCTTAGCTGTGGTAGATGAAGGGTTGTTAGATTTAACTCGTTTTCGTACTCCTGATCCGCATCCGGTATTCTACGCAAAAGAAGCCCTGGGCGTGAAAACTTGGGACTTTTACGATAATGTAATCGGTGCATATAGTGGTGAATTAGCGCGTGTTATCAGTATTGGTGGAGATGAAGGAGTCAATGGTAAAGGAAAAGATAAAGTGAATCGTTTCAAAGCCATGGTGCGCTATATCGGTCCGTTTACCTTAGATGCTAATGATGAAAACACGCATGAAA
>JBLFZF010000023.1:0-33050 GCA_047610145.1 Salibacteraceae bacterium
GTTCCGTTTATAATTTCTAGAAAGTATCCAGGTTTAAAGGTGTTTAACACTTTTTTTTCTAATCATATTGATAGCTGTACTCACTATAAATTGATTGGTGTGGTGTTGAGAATGATTTAACTCAGAACTGTGCTCATCTACACCAATTTTTAATAGCGTTTACGGATAGATTCTTCTGATGCTAATGGACCTTTAAGATCACATATGCGTATATTTTTTTTCTCTATTTTTATCCTTATTGTTCATTTTTAGTTAGCCAAACTATTTGTTAATACCGTTTATGTTGCGATGGCCATTCGTTTAAAAGCAAATGTGCTATTCGCTTTTTCCAATAAGTCAAATCCTTTATCTTGAATTAATAAGCTCAACTCTGTGGGTGTATAGGTTTTTTTATTCCATTCAATAGAATGGAGTTCAATAATTATAAGTTGACATTTCTCAAGCCCTTTACCTAAAATAAAGCTGCATTCCGCCCCTTCAATGTCGCAGATCAGGCAGTAATCTTGTATGTTATTTTCTTTGACTATCTGTGGTAGCGATTTAGTATTTACTTTTATTTCAGAGTGGCTAACTATTTTACCCAGTTCATTACTGTTTCTAGATGCGAAACATACTGGTTGATGGCTGTCTGAAATGGCTGCATCTATTAGGTCGTAGTTTCGGAATTTATTCAGTTCAAAAGTTTTCCGAAGTAACTTATGTAAAGAGGGATTAGCTTCTACACATATCATAGTTTTAAAATTAACTTGTTGTTGTAATGTAGATGCAACCACACCTATACTAGTTCCGAGTTCTATAATATCGATATTCGAGGTTAAATATTTGGCACATAGCTGTATTTCATCTTTTTCGTATCGATTAAAATAAATTAAAGCTATGGTCAAGTTACTTACTAAATCAGAGGCGGTATAAATTACATGATCGCCATGTTTGATTTTGTTTCGATACACGTGCCTTATGAGATAACCGATAATGGAGAATAATACGAATTTGGTTTTTTTCATGATGGGGAACCTTAGACTACTTGGATACGCTCAGTGAATTTTAATGTATCTCTTGTAAAAAAACCTAAATTAATATTTTGTGGCTTACAAACAATACATGTTTTGGGTACTTTACCCGAAAAGTATAAATTTTAGCGTGTCTAAGTTTTGTATTATATGGGCAGCGTAGAGAAATCAGAAAGAATAAAATAGTAGATGGTGTCAAATTTAGCGCGAGTGGTGCGGAATACGTTAGCATACATGAGCCAATGCCTGCTAAAACAGATAGATGAGTCTTGCTATAAATTAAATATTTAACAGAGGTATATTTAGGGGGAATCCTTTAATTACTGAGGGTAAATTGTAGCAGGATCAGAAATAATTGCTGTTTGCAATTCTGTTTGTCTGTCACTAGACATTTGAAATTAGTGAATCGGCTTAAATTTGTGGCAATTAAGAAAAAAGATATGCATTTAAAAAACACACTAACAGCCATTTGTAGTTTGGTAACGATTATGGCCTTTTCCCAGGTGCCGAAAAAAGTGGTCGTGGAGCATTTCACGAACTCTAGATGTTCCGTATGCGCTTCAAGAAACCCTGGTTTTTTTACTAATTATAACTCTTCAAATGCTGGAGATATGATTCATTTGGCTGTGCATCCTAGTCGCCCATATAGTTCTTGTGTGTTTAATCAACATAATATGGCGGAAAATGATGCGCGTACCAATTATTACGGAATTTTTGGGTCTACTCCAAGGTTAGTGATTAATGGAGAGGTGATCTCTGCCAGTTCAAGTTATAATTCGGCCAGTTTGTTCACTTCTTATAAATCACAAACTACCCCAATTTCTTTGAGTTTAACGCAGCAATATGTAGGTGTAGATTCCATTAAGGTTCGGGTATCTGTTTTAGTAGAAGCGACTCATTCTTTAGCTGTCCAGAACTTGTATGTTGTGTTAGCGGAAGACACTATTTTTTACAATGCGCCAAATGGAGAAGATGAACATTATGATGTTTTCAGAAATTCATTATTTGGTGCTACAGGAACTGCCATTAATCTGCCATCATCGGTAGGCGATTCGTTAGTCTTTGAAAGTACTGTTGCAATTGATGCCGACTGGAATGAAGAACGAATGTTCGCATTAGCTATTTTACAGGACGAATCAACTAAGGAAGTTACTCAATCGGAGTCTTTAAGCGCTATTGGGAACAACACTATATCCGGTGTTCCGTTAATATCTACAGCGGGTTCGTTTCAAGTGTTTCCTAATCCAGTGAATAATTTACTGAATATCTCGTTACAGAAAAATGAAACTGGAGAAGTTAAAATAGTGTCGATCACCGGAAAGGTTGTTTACACGCATATTATTGAGCGAACAGTAATTGTGTCTACTCAAAATTTTGAAAATGGAGTATACTTTGTTTCAGTAACTACAAGTGTAGGAACACACACTAAAAGAATTATTAAGTTGAATTAAAGAGGTTTTAAGTTTAGGACAATTGAACTCGGATTAAAGAGAATTTAAAAAGCTCTTTCTTCCGATTTTTTTTGTGATAATATCTTTTTCAATTTTCAGCCCTCTAGCGGGAGAATACTCACGACCATAATAAATGATTTGTAGGTGAAGCTTGTTCCATAATTCTTCAGGAAATAGCTTTTTTGCATCTTTTTCCGTTTGTTCTACTGATTTTCCATTTGTTAATCCCCAACGATACATTAATCGGTGAATGTGGGTATCTACAGGAAAGGCAGGAACCCCAAAAGCTTGCGACATCACCACACTGGCTGTTTTATGCCCAACACCAGCTAGTTCTTCTAAGTCCTCAAAATTATCGGGGACAATTCCTTTGTGCTTAGTCACCATTAAGTCGGCTAGTTTCTTAATGTTTCTTGCCTTGGATTTGTATAATCCGCAGGTTTTTATAAAACCTTCTACTTGTTCTAAGGATAGTTGTTGCATGGCATATGCATTATCCGCTTGTGCAAAAAGGGCAGGAGTAACAATATTTACGCGTTTGTCGGTACATTGGGCAGATAATAAAACGGCAATCAACAATTCAAAGTCGTTTGTATGATCCAATGGTATCGGAACGGTAGGATAAATAGCCTCTAATTTACTCCAAACATATTTAGCTTTCTCGGTTTTGGTCATACTTAGCTCATTATCGTAATTACCAGTTTTCTAGGTGCTGGATTATTTCTGAATTCGTGAAAGTAAAAACCTTGCCACGTACCTAAGTTCAGTTTATGATTGGTTATTGGAACAGTGACTTCGTTCCCAATTAGCGCTAATTTTATATGTCCAGGCATATCATCGGGACCTTCGTCTAAATGGGTGAAATGAGGTTGGTTTTCTGGGATCATATTTTCGATGCTGATATGCATGTCATCGCGAACAGAAGGGTCTGCGTTTTCATTTATACTGATGGCAGCTGAGGTGTGTTTTAGAAAAACATGCAGTAACCCACTTTTTGGTAAAACGGGAAGTTTCACCATTATTTTTTCCGAAATTAAATGTATTCCTCTTTTTAAAGGAGGCAATGAAAACTCTATTTGTTTAACCATTCGAACAATTTATATCGCCAAAAATAGGGGAAATCAGTCGTAAAAAGCTCTTCCTTACAGGACTTTAAAACTGAATTTATGCATCCATTTATACCAGATTAATTCAGCAGAAATAAACCACATAACAAAACTGATTCAGTGTAAAATAGAAAAAACTAGTTTAGCTTACAGGGAGGAAACCAAGTCTATGTTATTTGATGATATCACAGGAGGGGTTTAAAGAATGGGCGATACATAATAAAAGTTTGCTGGAATAAGCCCTGAGGATGAAAGAGAATAAATTGGGAGTACCAGGCTATGTTTACTCTGACCAAAAATAATATGATTTTGGGCTTTGTAATTGGTGAGGAAATTCAATCCTGTTTTAGGAGAGGGCTATTGATTAATGCAACACAATAGCTTATTCGTGAATTGCACCAAACAAGGCAAAAGAAGAGGCGGAATAAATCCGCCTCGTACCTAAAAATCATCTTAATTCTTTTTCAAAGTACCTCCATAAATCATCATCTGGAACAGGCGCTGTAAAGGACATGTTTTCTTTCTTTACTGGATGTAAAAAAGAAGTGGTTCTGGAATGTAAAGAAATAGAACCATCCATGTTTGTGCGTTTTGCCCCATATTTGATATCCCCTTTAATAGGCGTTCCTATGGCTGATAATTGACACCTAATTTGGTGATGTCGCCCTGTATGGAGTTTGACCTCTAACAAATGAAAACGGTCAGAGTCACTTTTCTGTTCGTAATCCAAAATGGCTTCCTTGTATCCTTTTGTAGGTTTTTTCTTGGCTACTGATTTGTTTTTCTCTTCATTTTTACGAAGATAATGCGTTAAAGTACCCATTCCTCCCTCTGGCAGAGTTGCGGTAATAGCCCAATATGTTTTTTTGATTTGATGTTTCTGAAACATTTCCGATAAACGAGAAGCTGCTTTACTGGTTTTCGCGAAAATAACAATGCCACTGGTAGGCCTGTCTAACCTATGTACAATACCTAAATAGACGTCCCCTGGTTTATTGTATTTACCTTTAATATAGGCTTTCACTAATTCAGCTAATGAGGTATCACCTGTTTTGTCACCTTGAACAATTTGTCCGGGTAGTTTATTAATCACGATGAGGTGATTGTCTTCATAGATTACCGTAATCTTTGAAAGATCTGGTCTCTGTTTTTCTTCAGGCTTTCTCACTAGTATGATTCTTTTTCGTTTGGAAAGTCATTTGTTTTGACGTCCTTAATGTATCTCGATACGGAGTCATGCATTTGCTCGTAGAAATTATTGTAACGTCTTAAAAAACGGGGTGAAAAATCTACATTTAATCCTAACATATCGTGCGAAACAAGTACTTGTCCGTCAACATCTGGTCCGGCACCAATTCCAATAACCGGAATAGAAACAGACTCGGCCACTTTTTTAGCTAAATGAGCGGGTACCTTTTCTAGTACCATTGCAAAACAACCTACTTCTTCCAGCATTTTAGCATCCTTAAGTAATTGTTGTGCTTCTCCATCTTCTTTTGCACGTACCGTATAGGTTCCAAATTTGTATATTGATTGAGGCGTTAATCCAAGATGTCCCATAACTGGAATACCTGCAGATAGTATTCGTTCAATAGATTCTTTAATTTCTTCGCCACCTTCTAACTTAATAGCATGACCTCCGGCTTCCTTCATAATGCGAATGGAAGATTCTAATGCATTTTTGGAGTTGCCTTGATAAGTTCCGAATGGTAGATCCACCACCACTAAACAATTCTTAATTCCTCTGATAACAGAAGAAGCATGATAGATCATGTGGTCTAAGGTAATAGGCAGAGTAGTCTCATGACCAGCCATCACATTTGATGCGGAGTCGCCAACTAAAATTAAGTCGATGTCTGCATCATCTAATATGCGAGCCATGGTAAAGTCATAGGCTGTCAACATCGCGATTTTTTCACCTTTACGTTTCATTTCGTGTAATACGTGGGTAGTTATTTTCTTAGCATGCCCACTAACAGGTTTGAATAATTGAGTACTCATGATTTTACGTATATTAAATTCGTTTACTTACCTAACCTTTTAAAATTTGAACCGTTATTATATTTAGTATATTCGTGGCGCAAATTATAACGCAAAATTATAAATTCCTTTCAATACATTTACCAGTTTTTGAAAGTGAACTTGAAACAAATTAGATTAATGAAATTTAAAATCAGCTTATCTGTAATAATCCTAGCCATTTTAACCTTGGTTGGTTTTGAATCATGTAAAAATGATATTGAGGTATTTGCCCCTGAAAGTGATATTACGCTTATTTACGGGCTTCTTTCTGGATCAGATAATATTCATCAAGTAAAAATAAACAGAGTCTTTCAAGGCACTGATGCTGTTGATCAATTAGCGGAAGATCCAACGAACTCGGAATATGAAAACATTGAAGCTCGATTATTGGAACTAAGAGACGATGGTTTTGGTACAATAGATACATTGAATGCTTGGCCTTTTGTAGAAAAAATTATTACAGATAAAGACTCTGGATATTTTTACTACCCAAACCAAAAAATTTATGAATTAGATCAAAAGCTGGATAGTTCAAAACTATATGCCATTTTAGTAGACAAGTTAGATGGCTCTCCAATTGTGGAGAGTTCTACCGAATTAATTCGTGTGCTAGGTGATATATTAATAAAACCTTTTGGTTTGAACTTTTTAGGACTTGGATTATGTGATATTGAAGGGCCAATTGATAATATTATAATAGAGCTTGCTACCCCACTTAATGCTAAGGTTGTGGATGTTTACTTAGATTTTTCGTATCAGAATGAAAATTTAAACGATAAAAAAGGAGACACAATTACCCTATCTTATTATGTGGGTCAAAAAGTGGTTGGGTCTGTAGCCAAAATACCGGGTACAAGTGAAACTATTAAAATGGATTTTAATCCTACTGCTTTTTATGAATTTATTGCTGCTAATGTACCCGTTGTTCAGCAAGGTGAAGATATTAAGCAAAGAGTAGCTTTGGATGTACCTTTGAACTTTAGGTTTATTTCAGGTGGAGTAGAGTTGAATACCTATATAGAAGTAGCATCACCCTCTACAAGTCTGCTGGAAACAAAACCTGAATATACCAATATTATTAATGGCGTAGGTTTGTGGTCATGTAGAAGCTTTGATAATAAAGTTTCTAAAATGAGTACATTTTCTATTGATTACTTAGTGGATGGACAGATAATGGAAGGACGTAAGTTCTGTCATTATACCAGTAATACAAACCCAAATAGATGTTATTAATGTATTAGACATGACTTAAGAGTGTCGATATGTCATACTTAAATGCCAACTTTTAAAAGAGTTGGCATTTTTTTATGTCAAAATTGCGCTCATTTTGATTGAATATCCATTGGCACAGCAATTGACTAGAGGAAGAAAAACAGAACAAAAAGTTAGAATTTAATAATAGAAGTTATGGGTAAGATCATAGGTATAGATTTAGGAACCACAAACTCGTGTGTTTCTGTAATGGAAGGAAGCGAACCAGTTGTAATTCCAAATAACGAAGGGAAAAGAACCACTCCATCAATTGTTGCATTTATCGATGGTGGTGAACGTAAAGTGGGAGATCCAGCAAAACGTCAAGCAATTACTAACCCAACAAAAACGATCTCATCAATCAAAAGATTTATGGGTAACTCTTTTGACGAGGTAGCAAAAGAGATTGCACGTTCTACTTATAAAGTAGTAAAAGGAGACAATAATACTCCACGTGTGGATATTGATGGTAAATTATATACTCCGCAAGAAATTTCTGCAATGGTTCTTCAAAAAATGAAGAAAACAGCAGAAGACTATTTAGGACAAGATGTTACAGAGGCAGTGATTACTGTTCCTGCATATTTTAACGATGCACAACGTCAAGCAACGAAAGAAGCTGGACAAATTGCTGGTTTAGAAGTGAAGCGTATTATCAATGAGCCAACTGCGGCTTCATTAGCATACGGTTTAGATAAAAAAGGGGAAGACATTAAAGTTGTTGTTTTTGATTTAGGAGGGGGTACACACGATGTATCTATTCTAGAATTAGGTGATGGTGTATTTGAAGTGCTTTCTACAGATGGTGATACTCACCTAGGTGGAGATGATTTTGATCAAAAAATTATTGATTGGTTAGTTTCTGAATTCAAGTCAGAAAACGCAAACTTGGACTTATCTAAAGATCCAATGGCGTTACAACGTTTGAAAGAAGCTGCTGAGAAAGCGAAGATTGAATTATCTTCAGGTAATTCAACAGAAATCAACTTGCCTTACATCATGCCAGTTGACGGTGTGCCAAAGCACTTGGTTCGTTCATTAACTAGAGCAAAATTTGAGCAATTATGTGACGATTTGATCAAAAGATCAATCAACCCATGTATTTCTGCAATGAAAGCTGCTGATTTAGAGAAAAGCGAAATTGACCAAGTTATTTTAGTAGGTGGTTCAACTCGTATTCCTGCGGTGGTTGATGCCGTAAAAGCATTCTTCGGTAAAGATCCTTCTAAAGGTGTTAATCCAGATGAGGTTGTTGCTGTAGGTGCAGCTATCCAAGGTGGTGTGCTTTCTGGAGATGTGAAAGATGTTCTTTTATTAGATGTGACTCCACTTTCTTTAGGTATTGAAACTATGGGTGGTGTAATGACTAAGTTGATTGATGCGAATACAACAATTCCAACTAAAAAGTCTGAGACTTTCTCAACAGCTGCGGATAACCAACCTTCGGTTGATATTCATGTGCTACAAGGTGAGCGTCCAATGGCTAATCAAAACCGTAAAATTGGAAACTTCATTTTAGATTCAATTCCACCAGCACAAAGAGGGGTTCCTCAAATTGAAGTAACATTTGATATTGATGCAAATGGTATTTTACATGTTGCTGCAAAAGATAAAGCTACAGGAAAAGAGCAGTCTATTCGTATTGAAGCATCTTCAGGTTTGAGTGATGCGGATATCGAAAAAATGCGTCAAGAAGCAGAAGCTAACGCAGAGTCTGATGCAAAAGCAAAAGAAACTGCTGAAAAAATTAACGCAGCTGATTCATTGATTTTTCAAACGGAAAAAATGATGACTGAAGCAGGTGAAAATTTACCAGCAGAGAAAAAAATGCCTATCGATGAAGCATTGACTGAATTAAAAGCAGCTCACGCTACTGCAGATATCGCAGCTATTGATACTGCAATGGAAAAAGTTCAAGCAGCTTCTGCCGAATTATATGCAGCAGCTCAAGGCGGTGCTCCACAAGATGGTGCTCAACCAGGTGCGGATGCAGCTACTGAAGATGCAGAGGTTACGGATGTAGACTTTGAAGAAGTAAAGTAATTTAGATTGTCAAGCACGCTAGCTGCGAGGCTAATTCGCTTGAAAATTTAGAAGTCCATTAATTACTTCATGAAGAATGAGGTAGGGGATTGACTATATTAAACCGCTCACGATAATTCGTGAGCGGTTTTTTTTTGCGTTTTTTTACCCAGGTTCCTTTTTTGAATTTCACCTTAAGGAGATCTTTGATGAAACAAATTTCGCATGAAATTCAATTTTGTGTTTATCCTGAGTTCTTATTTATCGGTTTCGCTCATCCTCAAGAATATCAATTAATTGTAAATTAGATAGCAGTCTGGTAAACAAGAAAGTGGTGTCGCATAACGCAGGGAGAAGGTATTTACTACTAATGGTAAATTGTATAAGGAAAGAACTTTAAGTGTAAATTTCTTTTTAATTTTTATAAGTTATAACTTGGTTTCACCTAAGGAAATAGTACATGTTAAGGCTGATTCAATTAAATACCGTGTATTTGGTTCCGTTTTGATGACTATGGGAGGCGTAGTTGGGGTGCCAAGTTTATTAGCCTTGCCTAGAGCTAATCTTTGAAACAGTCAAAACTATTGGTTTCTTGCAGGAATAAGTGGGGCTGTAGTTATTTTAGGGTAGTTCGTTTCTCATGATTTGCGAAAGAAATATAGAAGTGAAAATTGAAATCTTATAAGGAAACGTTCGTGTTTTTAATACGGGACAGTTTTTTCCACGGAACAGAGAAAGTGATTTTTGTACCTGTGAATTTCGCATTCATTGGATTTAACGAGGTGATTTGAACCTCCGTGATTTCATTGTTCAATTCGGATAATAGTTGAATTCGTTTTTTAGTAGCTTCAGAGCCAATCGATTTATGTTTGTTGCTTTTTACTTTGCTTTTCTCAGCATTTTCAATTCCTATCCCGTTATCTATGATTTCAAAAAATAAAGCTTTATCGCTTCGGATAATTTTTACTGAAATTTGTCCTTTTGGATTGGTGTAAACTTGTCCATGCCAAATTGCATTTTCAATATATGGCTGGATCAACAATGTGGGTATGGTACAATTATCCGCATCAATATTAGGGTCTACTTCTTCCAAGTAAATAAAGTCTTCTCTAATTCTTCGCTTTTCTAGGTTGACATACAATCTTAGGGTTGATAATTCTTTTTCGAGTGTAATACTAGTAGATTCTGAGTTTTGAAGAATATGGCGAATCAATGTAGAAAACTCTAATAAATATTCGTTAGCTTTTATTTTTTCATTTTTTAGGATGTAGTTCTGAATAGAGTTTAAGGAGTTGAAAATGAAGTGTGGGTTCATTTTAGATTGTAATGAAACAACATGCATTTCTTTAAGAGACCTTTCGAACTTTGCTTGATTTTTATAAATTCGGATAAAGTAATTACTGACTAAAAAAACCAGGAATAGGCTAATACTTATGAATAGTAAATAAAACCAAATAGTCATCCAAAAAGCAGGAATAATAGAAAATTGAATAGTTTGAATTTTGCTAGATAGGCCATGAAAATTCGTGGATTTTACCTTAAGGGTATAGTCACCTGGGGCTAGGGCATTAAAGTTTAACTGGTTACTTTTTGATTGTTGCCAAATATTGTTATTTGGTAATAGTTGGTAAGTATATAAAATGCTGTTTTTTGTTTTATATGAGATTGCCTCTAGCGTGAAACTTATGTTATTGGAATCATATGGGAGAGATAATAAGGAGTTTAAGCCTTTGGCTTCATTATTTACTAAAACTCCTTGCGTATATAAAAAGGGGGGTATAGAGTCTGGTTTTAAGTATTCTATTGGAACCAAATTCATACCCGTACTATTAATAAACGATAAATAGTCATTGTAAAAGTAAAGCGATCTTATATCCTGAGACTCCAATCCGTCATATTTTGTAATAACCGATTGCGGAACCCATTGATTAGATGCATTTTTTGTTAAACTGTTGATGCCATTGTTACCAGCCACCCATATGGTATTTGAACTGGGGGTGTAGGCGAGTTGATTAACAGTGTTACTGAGTAAGCCTTCATTTTTAGTGTAATGGGAAGTGAAGTTGTTTTTCCAGATGTAAATGCCATTCGCTTTAGTTGCAAAAACTAAACTACTATCCGCAGTCTCAATAATATCTTGAATTCTAAATTCAGTAAATTCATGAAACTTGGGATAAGGTTGAATGATTCGGTTTTCTTCGTTTAAATAATAGAGGCCATTCGTGGTTGCCAATAAAACTTCACCACTACTTGTTCTTATGGGTTTTAAAACTTTAAAATCGTGCAGGTACATTATTGCCGAATTAAAGATGTTTGGGTGAGATTTTTTTATCATAATTAACTTTTCTCGAAATGCAATCCATTTCTCACCCATGACGTTCTCTTTTAAAATTGAATTGGAAAAATCTAACTTCTTTAATTCTTTATGAGAGAGAACGCCTTCTGTAAGTATGGAGTAGTTGGTAAAGTAATTGAGTTCTCCTTTTTTTATATTTAATACTGCCAGAATAGGGGATCCAATGTTTTTGAACATAACATGATGCTCAAATTTTAGACCTGTTGTTGAAACGTTCAGCGGTATTTTAGAACCTACCAAAGGTAAATAATACTTTTTTAAATATTGATTATTACTGTCCAGAAACCAATTATCAATTCTTTTTTTTGACATGGAGAAGATCAATAAATCGTTCTGTGGCACAATAGCTTCAATAGAATTGTTACCATCACTATTCGTTTTAAAAAAGGTAATATGAGGGTTAGGAATGTATAATACCCCATTTTTTAAAGTAGAACACCACATGCCGCCTTCAAAATCAGATTCAATTCCTGTGATATTATATTCTTCTAATAAAGACCGCTGAATCGTTGTGGACCCTTTGTGAATATATTTCAATCCTTCGGATGTGCCTATATAGGTTGTAGAACCTTTTGTAAAAAAGTGTAAATGACCCCATTTTTTGTTTTGTATAATAAATTTCTCATGTTTTGGCGTATTCTTTAAGTGCGGTAGTATCTTACTAAATACTTGTTCAAGATCAGACCCAGGGAAATTAAATGAAACATTTTCGGATCTATTTTTTAGCGCTTTTATATTAATTAGACCTTTAGCAGATATATTTACTGTTGTAAAATTAACCAAGCAGAGATGAACGGTTTCTTCGGAGTCTAGATAAAAGTGAGTAATTGTTTCGTCAATTCCGAAGTCTTTTAAAGCAATGCTCAATTCATCATTAAATTCAAAAGGGTAAAACTTGCCCTTTAAAAAATAAGATAGTTTTCGGTTATATGTCATAAACCAAATTCGGCCATGACGGTCTTCATTGATTTTAAATATGGTATTATCGGTCAAGCCATCATTAGTGGTGTATGTTTTAAATTCCGAGCCATTGTATTTAACTACCCCATTATCTGTTCCTATCCACATAAACCCTTGGGAGTCTTGAAATACATCGTAGGTTTCATTACTAGGTAAACCGTCCTTAATAGAATAATTTATGGTGTTAAGATTAGCCTTTATTTCTTCTTGAGCAATTAGGGTAAATGAAAACTGTAAACTTAGTCCGATCAGCAATAGAGTAATTCGCAGTAAGAAAATAGATTTATATGGTTGATTTAAAGGTTTGATAGTCTTGTTTTCTACAACAATACATAATTGAATTAAATTCACCATCTAAATTATGGAGTAAAAAGAGTGTCGTGAATCTTGGTATATGGTTTCTGAAATAAAAAAAGTCGAAAAGTGAGAAAGTATACCATTAATAATGGCATAAATAAAAGCTGTGCCTAATACCGAAAAACCTCTTTCTAATTGATTCGGAAAGAAGTATTATGTTGTTTCTTTGGGGCTCAAATTTTATTGTGAAGAACTACCGTAAATTAGCAGTCTGGGTTTTAGTTGGTGTCGGCATTTTGTCTGTTTTAGCTTTGTATTTGGCAAAGGACCTTCGTTTTGATTACGAGTTTGAAGACTACTTTCCAAAGTCGGATCAAGAGTATGCGTATTACAATTCCTTCAGAGATACATTTGGTTCTGACAATGACTTTGTACTTATTAGTCTTATAAATGAAGAAGGAATTTTCCAGTCTGAGTTTTTAGAAAAAGTAGATTCTTTATCAAACGTATTAAAAGAGTTAGATTATATAGAATCGGTCGTATCGCCAACACAGTTGGGATACCCGGTTAAAACACCATTTGGTTTTTCTGAAATTAAATGGCTACACTGGAAGGATGAATCTAGGTTGCCATCTGATTCACTGAAAATATTTAAGAGTAAAGAACTTGTTGGGAATTTGATTTCAACAGATTCTAAATCCATTACCATTGCGTTGACTACCGCCAAGGGCTTATCTAAAGTCAAGAGTGATAATTCTGTAGATTTAATCAATGCTACTTTGGGCAAATTCACATTTGATGATGTAATTGTTGCTGGACGAATTTTTGGGCAAAACTACTATGTCAAGAAAATGGTGAGTGAGTTATTTCTGTTTACGGCCATTTCGTTTGCCATCATTATCATATTCCTAGGTTTTGCGTTTAGATCTGTTTGGGGAGTAATTGTGCCCTTAGGAATTGTTTCTATATCTGTGGTTTGGCTCGTGTCTTTTATGACGCTTTTAGGTAAATCATTTGATTTAATGTCTACTTTATTACCAACTATCTTATTTGTAGTTGGAATGAGTGATGTCATTCATTTTATATCCAGATACTTGGAAGAACTGCGAGTAAACGTAGATAAAGTGTCAGCTATACGTACGTCATTTACCTATATTGGGAAAGCCACATTTCTAACATCGGTAACCACTGCAATTGGTTTTCTAACCTTATATACATCGGGTATAAATCCAGTCAGAGATTTTGGTCTATATACCGCTATTGGGGTGATTTTAGCGTTTATTTTAACTTTCCTGATTCTACCTCCGGTTCTGTATTTACTACCCTTACCTAAGCGCGCAACAATAAATTCAGAAACTTTATTTTGGGATCGAATAATGCGAAACATATTCGCTTTGAATATAAAACACCCACGTGCTATATTGGCAGTGAGTGTTTTGATATTGGTGGTGTCTTTTATAGGAATTAGTAAAGTAGATGTAAATAATTTCTTGCTCGAAGACTTATCTGCATCCGATCCAATGCGCGCAAATTTCGAATACTTTGAAGAGCATTACTCTGGAGCACGTCCGTTTGAGGTGGTTGTTTCATCGCAAGACTCTAGTGAAATATTGTCGTTACAACACGTTTTGGCACTAGACAGTATAGAGTCTGTGATGAAATCGAAATTTGGGATTCAAGGGTTCATGTCGTTAAATGCGGTGGTCAAAAATTTACAAAGAGCAAATTTTGGTGGAGCCATAGAAGAGTATAGATTACCAAGAAATGAAAAGGAGTGGGAAAAAATTGAAGTCCAATTAAAAAAATTACGAAAGCAGGATAAATTAATCATGATTTTGAATGCTTCTGGTAATACGACAAGAATATCAGGAAAAGTGAAGGATTTTGGAGGATTAGTTTTTTCTACGAAGTATAAGGAAAATGAAAAGTTACTCGCTCCTCTTCTTGATGAGAATGGTCTTAATTTAAGATATACGGGAATGGCATTCTTGATTGACCGGAACAATGAAACCTTGGCATCTAGTTTAATGTGGGGCTTGATCTTGGCCTTTGGAGCAGTGGCTATTATTATGGGTTTAATTTTTAAATCAGTACGTATGGTACTTATTACCTTTTTACCTAATGTGGTTCCGTTACTTGTAGTAGGTGGATTTATGGGCTGGGCAGGAATAGATTTAAAAGTATCTACCTCTATCATATTCACAATTGCTTTCGGTATAGCCGTAGATGACACCATACATTATGTGAGTAAACTCAAAATGGAATTAGATAAAGGTCGCTCTATGCTATATGCGCTAAAGCGCGCGAGTATATCCACGGGAAAAGCAATTGTACTGACTAGTTTGATTCTTGTTAGTGGATTTTTCGCTTTGATTTTCTCTGATTTTACAAGCACCTATTACATTGGTTTACTGGTAAGTATCACGCTGTTGTTTGCCGTATTAGCCGATTTGTTCTTGTTACCTGTTTTGATTGTTTTGTTTTATAGGAAGAAGTGATGGTTTAACTCCTGTTATATTCTAATTTTCCAACAAATAACTAGCCCAAATTAAAAACCTTACTTAAATGATTAAAGCCATTATTGTGGATGACGAAAAACCTGCTCGTGAATTAGTTAATAATTTGGTTAATAGGTATTTCGATAATCAAATTCAACTTGTAACTAATTGTTCAAGCGTCAGAGAAGCAGAAGATGCAATTAGTAGGTATCAACCTAATTTAGTTTTTTTAGATGTGACCATGCCAGGTAATAGTGGTTTCGATTTATTAAAACGTATTTCCAATCGGAGTTTTGAAGTTATTATTGCGAGTGCCATTATTGTAAAATAAATTTTCATTTTGAGATTTTTTTGTGATTAATTGAACGGTTATTATTTAATAAGGACCTTATTTTAGGTCAGGATCAAACTCGATATATTAGAATAATAAATCGATGAACTGTGTTTAATAATTAATAAGTTGATTCGTATAATTGTAAGAGCTAAACCAACCCCATTGCAATCATTGATTTATTGTCTAGCCCGGCTAAAATTGCTTTTTTTCTATTGTAATCCTTAATTGCACCGTTTAAGGTGAATAATCTGATTATAACCCAAAGCCCGAATCCTCCTAAAGTTAAGTAATATGCAATTTGTTTGCCCAGTTCATCCAGTGAGCCAAAGCTCCATCCTAAAAATAAAAATAACACCCATATTGTGGTAGAGTTAGCCTTTGTAGCTTCATATGTGATTATTGCAGTTGTTTGTTCATCGGTCATAATAGAATGAGTTAGGCCTCCACCATTTTTCGTTTAAATTAATAATAATTAATCAAAAATAAATGGTTTACAGACTAAGAGTTCTTTATGATATAGGTATCAGCACTAGGATTTATATACGTACGATTTAAAGAAATTATCGTATGGAAACACGATTTATCGTAAGGAAGTTATCTCTTCACAAATACCCAAATTTCCTGATCAGAACCAGGAAATGGAATTCCCCCTTGTGGTCTAGGAAGTGATGAAAGGGTTAGACTATCTAGGCCATTAAACTCCATTTTATAGGTGACTTTAAATGTATTTGAATAAATGTTGATTCTTGCAGTAGTGGTATCGTAGGTGTGTGGTCTAGGGTCAGAACCATCACGGTAATACTTGGTTAAATTATTTAGATCTGTTATATCTAAATCCATCATTATAAATTGATTGGTGTCTGAGAATGTAGTATCTAAAGTAGAGTTATACGTGAAATGATCATAGTTATACCAATATCCAATTAGATCACTTTCTACCCAAGGACGTGTTGGTTCGGGAATTGACCTTTTACAGTTCGTTAGAAAAAGTGAAAAACCGATGCAGAGGATAAAAAACTTTTTCATTTGTTAATTGTTTCATCACCCATTAATACATATTGAATTATGTTAGCTCCCATCTTCAGGGCATCAATACGTACTTCTTTTGAATCATTATGAACGCCTTCAGATTCCCAACCGTCTCCTAAGTCACTTTGAAAGGTGTAATAACAAATGAGCCGGCCTTCATAGATCAAGCCCAAACCCTGTGGTGGAAAATCATCATGTTCGTGAATTTTTGGTAATCCATCTGAAAAGTCAAAGGTTTGGGTATAAATTGCATGGGTGGAAGGCAAATCAATCCAACTTAGTTCTGGAAATACGTGTAGCATTTCGGTTCGAATAAATTGATCCATTCCATAATTATCATCAATATGGAGAAACCCACCGCCAAGTAAATAATTTCGAAGATTTTCAATTTCTTGGTTTGAGAACACCACATTTCCATGGCCAGTCATGTGAACAAATGGATAATTAAATAGCGCTGAACTTCCCACTTCTACAATGGCTTGCTCCGTATCTATATCGGTATGTAACGTCTGATTGGTAAACCGAATAAGATTAGGCAGTGACGTTTCTAGATTGGCATACCAATCACCACCACCACTGTATTTTAATACGGCAATTTGATATGACTGGGCATGAACCGCAGTCGTGATTATGAAGAGTGAAAAAATAAAACCAAGTATTTTCATGATTTGGCGAAGTTCTATGTTGAGGTTGAATTAGACAAATTATTCATTCATCAAATTTAGTGTAAAGCAAGCAACTAAAGCAGCGGTTTCTGTTCGGAGTCGGGCGGAGCCTAAGCCCGTCTTTAACCAATTATTTTCTGTAGCTAACTTAACTTCTTTTTCAGAGAAGTCGCCTTCGGGACCTATTAATACCGCTATTTCTGAATTAGGGTGAGCCATCGTTTTTAGATGTACCTCGCTACCACACCCCCCATTGCAATGCGCAATAAACTGGTGTTGAAACGTATTCTTTTTGATAAAGTCAGAGTATTTGACAGGTTCGTTTATAACTGGTTTATAGGCTTTCCACGATTGTTTTACGGCAGAGACTATGATTCGTTCCATACGGTCTAATTTCAAGAATTTGCGCTCT
Organism: Salibacteraceae bacterium; assembly: GCA_047610145.1. Lineage (GTDB taxonomy): Bacteria > Bacteroidota > Bacteroidia > Flavobacteriales_G > Salibacteraceae > CAJXZP01. Next base: position 17,414 of record JBLFZF010000023.1, read on the forward strand.
GAATGTTGACAAATAATAGGAGTGATTTCGTCTACGCCCATTTCTGTCATTTTCTCGAGCATCCATTCATAGCGGTCATTTAGTTTAGTAGGTGCTATTACCATATGAATGCTATGCGCCTTTCTGTTAAAGTGTTCATGTTCAAAAATATGAATCTCACATTTTTTTTGATTTGGCATAATTACTTTTGCCGTGAAAATATCGCCAGTTCCATTAGTTATGGATAGTAAATTTCCCGACTGTAAACGTAAAACTTTGACGGCATGTTTAGATTCATCGTTCGGTAAAAACTGTAAATCCGTAGTTGCACCGTGAATGTAAAAAAGTGTCATAATAATTGAATTATCGTATTCCTTGCCTCTTTAAAAAAGCTCGGTATTTAGCCGCATATCTTAGGTGTTGATTGTAGCTATTGGCAAAATTATGGTATCCGGAGTAATCCGGTTTAGCACACATATAAATGTATTTACTCTCAAAGCTGTCTAATACTGCATTTAAAGCTTTGGTACTAGGAAATCCAATAGGCCCAGGAGGTAACCCTTTGTAAATATAGGTATTGTATGGCGATTCAATTTTTAAATCTGCAAAGTAAACTCTATGAATACCTGGTTTATTCAAGGCAAATACAACTGTAGGGTCTGATTGTAAACGCATTCCGATTTTAAGTCGGTTTAAATATAAGCCAGCCACTTTAGGCATTTCATCATTTTTTTTTGTTTCTGCTTCTACAATGGAAGCTAATATAGAAACCTCAATAGGAGAAAGGTTTAATGTTTTGGCTTTTTCCTTCCGTTCTACAGTCCAAAAGTGATCAAACTCTTGCGTCATTCTTTTCGTAAACTGCCTGCCACTGGTATTCCAATATAACTCATAGGTATTTGGAATAAATATAGCTTGAGCCGTTTGTTTCGTTACACCATATCTGCTCATCCAGTCGCTATCTAAAAAGGCTTCCATTAACTCTGCAGAGTCGGCCTCTATCTGATTACCCACAATGGCGGCAAGTTGCGAAAGGCGAGAAATAGTATGAAAAGTAACTTTTACGGGTGATGAATTTCCTGCTAATCGAATATGATTGATTAGTTCTGTATTACTCCACCCATTTTGAATTTGGAATCGACCAGATTTAACATGTGTGGTATACCTTTTCTTTTTGGCTACCCAGTCAAATGACTCTGCATTAGATATTATTCTATTCTCTAAAAGTGAGCGAGCCACTTTCTCATATGTCCAATCTGATTCAATGACGAAAATCTTTTGATCCGTCTCCATTTTCACATTAGAGGCATAGATGTAACGGTAAAAATGGTATCCAAATAAGAGGCCCACTATTAAAGCCATGCTTAAAATAGAGCCGAGTATTAATTTAATATTAGATTTTTTCTTCGCCATGATTAAGAATTGAAGCATTGAAAAAACAATTCATCGATCCATTGGTTTTCTATCCGAAGCCAATCTTTTTTAGTGGCTGTATGAAGGAAGCCTACTTTTTCAAAAAGCGCTATACTTCGGCTATTACTTGCTGCAATCTGACAGAATAGTTGGTGGACTCCTAATTGAGTGAATGCATATTTTTTCACTTCTTGAATAGCTAACTGGGCAAACCCCATTCCTTCAAAATTGGCATCAATCATTATACCTACACCCATACGCTGGTTTAAGGGGTCGAAATCAAATAAATCAACACAACCTACAGGTTCATATTTGTTTACAATGATCATACGTAATTGCTTATCTGTATAAACGTCATTAACGGAGTCAATGTACCATTGCAGCGTTTGTTTTGATAATGGCCGTGTAGTACTGCTAGAGAACCATACACGATTATCATTTTCCCATCGATAGATAAGGTCAAGGTCAGTAGGTTCTAAAGCACGTAATTTTATAGACTTATCCATTACATTTAAATTTTTCCTTCAAACACAAATTCAGCTGGTCCGGTTAACCAAATATTGGAATAACCTTCTTCATTTTTATCAAAGCTAACATTTAGTTCTCCTCCTATTACGTGAATAGGAATATTGGTTTGATAAACTTTTCCTGTATGAAAAGCAGATATAGCTACGGCTGTAGCGCCTGTTCCGCAAGCTAAAGTTTCATCTTCAACACCTCTTTCAAAAGTGCGCATAGTAATTCCTTTAGGGGTAATAGATGCAAAGTTTACATTTATACCTTTTTGCGTGTATGGGGGGGTTCTTCTAATGTCACCAGCTAACTGCACAAAATCTTTACCTGGGAGTTGGTCCATAAAAGCTACGTAATGTGGTGATCCGGTATCTAATTCTGTAAACGTTTCATTCACCTCAATTTTTGATACATTTTGCATCTGTAATGAGATATTAGAATCGAGAACTTTACCCATATGCGGTCCGTCAATTGCTGAAAAGTGAGTTTCAGTATCTATAATTTTCAAATCATGTGCAAAACGAATAATACAACGACCCCCATTTCCACACATGGTACTTTCGTTTCCATCGCTATTAAAATAAACCATCTTAAAATCAAACCCTTTTTCATTTTCTAATAGTATTAATCCATCTGCACCAATTCCAAAATGGCGGGTGCAAAGCTTATGAATGAGTGGTGTATTAGAAGCGTCAAATTTTTGGTCTCGATTATCAATCATGATAAAGTCGTTTCCAGTTCCGTTGTATTTGTAAAATGGTATACTCACTATGGTCCTATTTAAAGAAATCAAAAGTAAGTTTTTCCTTTTAGGTAATTCTTAAAAAACGGAGCGAAGAATACTTGCGTTTATTCTCGCTCATTCTTAATAACGTGTTAAATATGTCTAATGAAATTAGGCTTTAACACTTTTTAATATGGTCTAACTCCAAAATAAAAAGAGGTGTTATAAATTAGTTTGAGCGTTTAAAGTGCGAATACTATTAATCACAAAACAAAAACAAAAATGGCAAATTATGTAGGTTTTTTTGGAGCTGCTTTTTTAGGTGGAGTAATGTCAATTACTATAGGTGCTTATATAAATGAGGTAGATAATGACCATTATCCAGTTGATACTCGAGTTCCACAGGTAGAAAGTGTTTTGACATCGAGTTATAACGGTTCTGCCAGTTTGGGGATGGTTGATTTAAGCATGGCTGCCGAAGAAACGGTTCAGGAAGTAGTGCATGTTAAAGTAACTCAAGAAGGTGAGGAAATGATTCAGTACGACCCTATGGAGTATTTTTTTAATGGAAAAGTTCAAGGGCATAAATATAAGACTCCCGACAAGAAAGGTTCTGGTTCTGGTGTGGTTATTCGGGAAGATGGATACATAGTTACTAATAACCACGTGATAACTGGGGCAGATAAAATAGAGGTTGTGTTTCAAAATAATCAAAGTTATTCTGCCACAGTTATTGGAGTAGACCCCTCTACCGATTTAGCATTGCTGAAAATTGAGGCGAAAGGTTTGAAGGCAATTAAAATTGGTGATTCGGATGCGTTGAGATTAGGAGAGTGGGTATTGGCCGTAGGGAATCCCTATAATTTAAACTCCACTGTAACTGCGGGTATTGTATCTGCAAAAGCCAGGAATATTAATATTTTACAAAATACAAATGGCACCCCCCCTTTAGAAGCATTTATTCAAACCGATGCCGCAGTAAATCCAGGTAATAGTGGAGGAGCATTAGTTAATGCTAGAGGGGAACTGATAGGGATCAACTCGGCCATAAAATCTCCTACAGGTTCGTATTCGGGATACTCATTTGCCATTCCGGTTAATATCATGAAAAAAGTAGTCACTGATATTATGGAATATGGAGTAGTACAGCGTGCATTTATCGGAGTTTCTATTCGGAATTTAAACGCTGAATTGGTCTCTAAAGAAGCTTTAGGTGTCACCGAGGGAGTATACATAGCAGGGTTGTCAGAAAATGGGGCTGCAAATGATGCTGGAATAGAAACGGGTGATGTAGTCACTTCGGTGAATGAGGTGGAAGTGAAATCGGTGGCTGAATTGCAATCACAGATAGGTAGATATACCCCGGGAGATGAGGTGACCGTGGGAGTGAATAGAGGTGGCGAGTTAAAAAGTTTTAAGTTAGAGCTTCGAAATAGTAATGGTAATACAAAGAAGGTAGAAATAACGGATAATGTTTTGGTTGATTTGGGAGCTAAATTTAACGAAATACCAAAAGAACTTCAAAAGGAGTTAGGTGTAAACGAGGGTGTTTTTGTGGAAAATGTAGGTACTGGAAGTGTGAAAAAATCAGGAATGAAAAACGGTTTTATTATTACGCATGTAGATAATCAACCGATAAAAGATTTAGAAGAGCTTCGTGAAATTTTAAGTGATAAATCAGGAGGTGTTTTGTTAGGAGGTATTTATCCAAACGGCTTTAGAAAATATTACGGTGTTGGTCTTTAAATATACCGGTGCTTATATAGTGAGTGCAAGTAAAGACGCTTAGATTGAGTGCTTTTTATAGTTCTAGGTCAGTTATAAATGATACTTTCGCAGTCTCAAATTTTATAAAACTTCAAATAAAAATTAACATGGTTGAAGAGAACTATAAAGAGTCGTATAACAAAGAAATGGCCTCTTTTGTTGAGCAAAAACGTCAAGCGGTAAGCTTGGCAAACTCGGTGGGTAACTTGCTACTTAATCACGCTGTAGAATTGGTCCTATTTAGAAACGATCTAGCGGACACTTCTGTTTCAGAGAAGATTCAATTAATTGATTACTCGAAAAACGTAGTTAACAAACCGGTAAGCATTCAAGATGTTGCTGAATTAGCATTAGAAATGGAATCTATGGATTTAGCTCCGGCTAAAATAGACATAGGTAAATTAGCGGCTAACTGGATGGAGCAAACAGAGATCGCTTCAAAAAGAGAGTTTTTAGATTCTATACTTGCTGGATTTATCTTGGATAAAGACAATACAGTAGAACCTAGAGATGTTATTTTATATGGTTTTGGCCGTATCGGTCGTTTAGTAGCTCGTGAGTTAATTAAGCAATTTGGTAAAGGTCAACAATTAAGATTGAGAGCAATTGTTACGCGTAGCGATGATGATAACACGATTATCAAAAGAGCTGCTCTATTACGTAACGATTCTGTTCACGGAAAATTTGCGGGTACTATCACTGAAGATTTAGAAAACAAACAATTGATCATTAATGGTCAACGTGTTTTAATGCTAGGTACAAAAGATGCAGGTACGATGGATTATACCGCTTATGGGATTACCAACGCTTTAGTTATTGATAACACAGGTGTTTATACTTCAAAAGAAGCGCTGTCTATTCATATGAAAGCCAATGGTGTTGCTAAAGTTCTTTTAACAGCTCCAGGTTCTGAGATTCCTAATATTGTGTATGGAATTAATCACTTTGATTTAGATTTAGATAATACAGATATTTTTTCTGCAGCATCTTGCACTACCAATGCTATTTCTCCCGTATTGAAAGTTGTGAATGATCATTTAGGAGTAGAGCAAGGACACGTTGAAACGGTTCATGCGTATACCAATGACCAAAACTTATTGGATAACATGCACAAGAAACCACGTAGAGGTAGAAGTGCAGCCATAAATATGGTAATTACTTCCACTGGTGCTGGTAAAGCAGTAGCGAAAGTAATTCCTGAGTTAGCAGGTAAATTAACAGCAAATGCGGTTCGTGTACCAACACCAAATGGTTCTTTAGCTATTTTAAAGTTGAAGGTAACTAAGAAAACTACCGTTGAAGGAGTTAACGCTATGATGCGCAAAGCGGCTTTAAATGGTAACTTGGTTAACCAAATTAACTACCAAATGGATCCTGAATTAGTATCTAACGATATTATTGGAAATACGTGTTGTTCGGTGTACGATTCAAACGCGACATTGGTGCATACAGATGGTCTAAATATCGTTTTATACGCATGGTACGACAATGAGTTCGGATATACTAAACAAGTGATTCGTTTAGCTAAATATGTGGCTAAAGTGAGAAGATTACATTATTACTAAAAAGTAGTATTTATTATTTTAAAAAAGCTGTTGCATTTGTGTAACAGCTTTTTTTTTGAATAAGAAATCAATATTTTGTGGCCATGAAATGGATCGTAAAAACCTTTGATGAATTAACGACAAAAGAACTCTATGAATTACTTCGGTTACGTGCAGAGGTATTTGTAGTAGAACAAAATTGTCCGTATCAAGATATGGATGATAAAGATCTTCAATCTTATCATGTAATGGGCTATGAACAAAAGCACTTGGCTGCATATACGCGTATTGTAGAACCCGGAATTTCTTATCCTGAAATTGCCATTGGTAGAGTAGTGGTATCTCCTAAAAACAGAGGGCAAAGGCTAGGAGTGAAAGTTATGGAAGAATCCATGTTGTATATTGAAACCAAGTTAAAGCCTCAGGCTATACGCTTGTCTGCACAATCTCATTTGCATAAATTCTATGCAGATTTAGGATTTGTTTTTACAGGAAAGGAATATTTAGAAGACGGAATTCCGCATATGGAAATGTGGAGAGGTTAAGGAATAGTTACAAATTTAGGTTCTGAGATTATTGAGGGTAATGTTTTCCAAGACTAACGGTATGATCACCATTCGAAACGGTATCTCCATCTAGTAAAATGAGCGCGTTGGAGGGAACAATCATAATTTTAATTGAGCCATTAGAAGATTGTGATAGTAAAGGTTTGCCAATAATAGAAAGTAATGGTAGAAGAAGATAAAGTATTTTTGTTGTCATCAAGTTATCTAAGAATATCGCAAATGCATTATTTTTTAGTCAAAACAACCGAGGTGCAGAAGTAATTTCTGTTGCTTCCAAATCTCCATCAAATTTCATCACCTCAGAAACGGGAATGGTGTTCAACCAATCAAACTCTTTCTCTCTCGGTAAAACTAAGGGCATACGTTTTTTCGTGTTGTGAATTTTACTCATTAATTCATTCGCCTCGGTAGTAATGATGCTATAAGTTTTTTGTAGCTCACCTGTTTTTGGGTTGGTCCATTCAGACCAAATTCCGGCAAAAGCAAAAATTTCTTCTTGCGGTGGCTTAATCAAATACTTCCGTTTTTCTTTACCCTTAGAGTCTCGCCACTGCCATTCAAAAAATCCGCTAGATATAATGAGGCATCTGTTATTGATGAGGTTCTTAAAAGATGGTTTTTCAGCTAAGGTTTCAATTTTAGCGTTTAAAGTAAATTTTCTAATTTCATTATTGGTAGACCAAGACGGAATGAGTCCCCAATCGAATAATTGGACCTTAGTTAGTTCATCATTACTTATAATAGGTGTTTTTGGAAAATCAAATCCATTATAAACTCCAGTTACGTTTTTAGGAACGTTATCAATATCCAAATTAAAACGTTTGGCAATTTCCTGTGGTGACTTTTGTTGTTGACTATGAAAACACATATAATAAGTTTTGAGTCATTTAAATTAGTTTGAGGGCAGTATTAAAGGTACGATTTGTAGCGCACGTCTCTAGTTTCTTTTCCCTTGTTTTATTGGTGAACTTGGCTTTTTCAATCCCAATGGTGTTAACATAGTAAACGACCTGGTTATTCAATAAAAATATCTCATTAGGATTGCTACGTGCTTCAAAAGCGTTAATTCCTTCTTGGGTAGGTGAATCTTTTAAAAAGGTAAAATACGTTTGGGTATCATCTATAGTAGAGCCTGTCATAAAAGGATTGGACTTCAGTGGGTTTTTTAACTGTTCAGGTGCTAAAACGAGAGTAGGCAATTCAAACGTATAGTGCTTTTTAATTAACTGTTCCAAGTTATGTGTACTCCAAATAGAGTCTTTAGATTTATGGTTTAAAACCACATTTCCACTTTGTCTGTAGGTTTGAACCTTACTAAAATCATTTTTTTGAAGTAAGACTTTACATTCATCCATGAAAATTTTCTTTTGGCCACTAACATTAATCCCTCTCAATAACGCGATGTAGGTATTCATTCCTTTTGATTTGGGTAAAAGTAAATATTAGGCATAAAAAAAGCCAGAACGTAAGTTCTGGCTTTCAATAACTTTGAAACTCTTAGTTGTTTGCTAAATAATCAGCAACACCGTCATGAGTAGCCTTCATACCTGCTTTACCTTTTGACCAGTTAGCGGGACAAACTTCTCCATGTTCTTCGAAAAATTGTAACGCATCAACCATACGCAAAGCTTCTTCCACGTTACGACCTAAAGGTAAATCATTCACCAATTGGTGACGAACTAAACCTTCTTTGTCAATTAAGAACAAACCACGGTAAGCAATCATATCGCCTTCAGCACATAATTGCTCGTCATCATTATAATAAAACTCACCAGCTAGCACATCGTAGTTATGAGATATCGTTTTGTTTGTATCCGCAACAACAGGATAAGTAACACCTTGGATTCCTCCTTTGTTTTTCTCCATTTGTAACCAACCCCAGTGAGATTGCTCAGTATCAGTAGATACAGCAATTACTTCAACTCCTCTTGACTTAAATTCGTCTAAGTTATCTTGAAATGCGTGTAATTCTGAAGGACATACAAATGTGAAATCTTTTGGGTAAAAAAATAATACAACGTGTTTCCCTTTAAATTGAGACAAAGTGAAATCGTTTACGATGTCATTTCCATTAATTACCGCTGAAGCGCTAAAATCAGGAGCTTGTTTTCCAACTAATACTGCCATTTTTACTGTGTTTTTATTTTAATTCAATGTTGAGATGCGAAAGTACGGATTTCATTATCCTGAAAAGAGGATATAAGTTTTTTGTTTTCTTAAATAACTATAAGTATTACTTATAGATAATTCAATTGGTGACTATTCTTTAAGCGGTAAAGTAGGCAATAACAAACCCTACAAGAATGCTTAAAACCTTTTGAAAATTAAACTTGTGAGCCTCATCACTTTCGTAAAGAATAGTGGTAGAAACATGAAGCATAATTCCGATAACTAGGCTGAGTATAATATGTTCAAAAGCAGCTACATTTTCAATATACTGACTTACGGCTAAGCTAGTCATGCTGCCTAGTGGCAGAGTAATTGCAAAAAGGGTTAGGAATAAAAGTGATTTTGAAATATTAAATTGAGACCTGAGAAGTCCAGCTAAAACTATTGAAATAGGAATTTTATGAATCATAATTCCCCATATTAGAGAATGGTTCATTTGGAGGGACTCCGAATGTCCGTGATGGACATGATGTAAAATAGGCATTCCCTCAAAAAAGGAATGTAAACACAAGCCAATAAAGATGGCTAATGGAAACTTATTACCGTGATGGTGTGCATGGCCATGTTCAATACCTTTTGAAATAAAATCCAGACCGAGTTGTAGTAAAAATCCTAATAAGACATACAACCCAATACTTGGTGCAGGATCTAAATATACTTCTGGTAGTAAGTGAAGAAAGATTAACGCGAATAGATAAGCGCCACTAAAGGAGAGTAATAATTTACTGAAATAATTATTTTTTGGTTGGTAAAACAAGACGGTTCCACCAGCGACAACAACCACAAACGTAAATAATAGAAAGTAGACCATTCCTTATTTTTTTCTAGCTACCAATATAAGTCTATCTGAAACTGCAGGATCAAAAGAAGCTAGTTTGTAATCACCAAAACAATGAGCTAATTCAAAACCAGATTGCTCAAACATGTGCTTGAAATTTGAAAGCTCAAACATGCTTACGCGTTCTTGAAAATCAAATTCTTTACCTTGATCATTGACATGAATTTTTTTTACGACTGTATTATCTTCTACAACTCGATTAATAGTAAACCTAATATCGTCTACTTGCTGAGTTTCTTCTTGTACCAAGTTTTGAATCACTTTAGTGGCATTCAAAAAGTCAATGACTAAAAAACCATCTGGCTTAAGTAAGGTATGCACACCTTGTAAAACCTGTATGTTATCTGAAATATGTTGAAAATAACCAAAGCTCGTAAACATATTCATGACTAAATCAAAAGATATAGGCGATGTCATTTCGCGCATATCCATCTGATAAAAATGAAGTTTTTCGTTTGCGCTTAAATTAGCTTCTTTAATAGAGTTCTCCGATAAGTCAACGCCAACGACATCAAACCCTTTTTTGTTCAAGTAAATTGAGTGCCGGCCTTTACCACAGGCTAAGTCCAATATTTGACTTCCGTTTTCAGGTTGAATAAATGAAATAATATTATCAATAAAAGTTTTTGCTTCTGCTGTGTTTCTGTGACGATACAGCTTGTGATAATAAAAGGAGTCAAACCAGTTTTTAAACCAATCCAAATTTTTAGTTTTTGATGAGCGCCAAAAGTAAGGTTTCCCTTAAGATTGGGTTGTAATTCTAAAAATAATACTTACTGTGACTATTGTTTAATTTTAATTCAAACGAATGTCTACTTTTGAAAAGTAGATCAGCCTCTATCATTAGAATACAACCAAAGTATCTGTTACAGAATTATCCATTTCACTAATAAAAAAATAGGCCCCTGGTAAATCTGCGAAAAAACTATAGTTGAGCGAGTGGTTTAATACCTGTTCGGTACATATTGATGCAATTGGTTCAGAATAGAACGCACGTAGGGTTATTGTTTGCCCTACCTTATTTGCCTCAATGCTGTAAGGCTCTGTGCAGCCATTTGGCCCTGTAAAGTTTACCTGAACAGAAACATTATCACCCACAATCGCTTGTTTTGGTGACGAAATTGCGGTAATATCAGATTCTAGAACTTGAATTTCTGAATCCTCTTTGTTGGAACAACTCGCCACTACAACAAAAATAAAAATCAGAATTAATGTGTTTTTCATTAATGTTGAATTACCAATGGCTGAAATGAAGTGTGCTTATCACTAGCGGTTTTCACGTAATACAGTCCGTTTTTCCAATTAGATACATCTAATTGCACGGTATTCGAGAAGTTGGATTGATGTACTTCAACTCCAGTAATAGAATAAACGGAAAGTATAACTGGATTTAGTGAATTACTGGTTATTTCTAACATCTGGGAAGAAGGATTTGGAGATAGCTGAATTTCAAAGGATTCAACAACAACGGGGCTTACACTTGCCGGAACGCCACAGTTTGGTCTCAAGTTCTCGAAGAAATTAATAGCATTACTAATAGCGGGTAATATACATCCGGTGTGACTCAAGTTTCCTAGGTCTTCTTTAAATACTTGGGCAGCTCCATTAGCGGTCATCGCATCAAATGCGTCTAGGGTGTTTTGCGGAAAAACGGTTTGATCACCACTGCAATAAAAAAGTTTCATGGGTACGTTAGGCTTCCAGTCATAATTGTCGTTATCTAATAAAGCTTGCCATAAACTTGTGCTTTTAGTGGAGCTGTCTGCTAATAAATTAGCTAAAAATGTAGGGTCTAGAAATTGACTTGGCAGGTTTGGAAGGGAATCATTTAATTCAGTAAAGTCGTGATTTCCATCCAATAATGGCGGAATAGTTACGTCATATGGACTTTGAAGATAATCACTTGGAGTGGTATAAATACCACCATAAACGTCATTGTATGCCATGATCATGTAGATAACAAAACCTTGGCTACCAAATGGCATATCATCCAAAACGATTCGTGCTTGGGTGCTTGAAGAGTGAAAAGAGCCGGAAAGTGGGGCACTGGCGATAACATTTAACTCCGTTTCTAAGTTGTTGTCTTGAATATATTTATGCGTTGCCATGGCCGTATGTCCACCTTGTGAATAACCGGATAAGTATACCTGATTATTATAAATGTAAGATAGTGAATCTTCCATAAATTCAATGGTAGCTCTAATAATATCTACCGATACTCGGGCTTCACTTTCTGCATGCTGGTATGGGTGCAGGCCAGGTAGGTCTCCTAAACCAAGGTAGTCTGGCATGGCTGTGACGTAACCTCGAGAGGCAAATGCCTTTCCTAATAGTGATTCGTCATTATTTCGTGAAGGAACTCCTTCTCTTAAAAGAACAGTGCCATGCGCATATAGTGCAATAGGCAAACTGTCGCAATTAGAGTTAATGGGTACCGCTATCATTCCAGAAGCAATAACATTAGCTCCTGTATTGTCTGTTGTATTATAGGTAACCTTGTACATTTGAACATTATATTCAGCATTTGTAAGCCCAGAAAAGGAGATTAGTGCTTTTGGAAATAACCCGAGATCAGTGGCAGAAACGAGTACTTGTGATTGAACACTACATACGGTAAAAAGAGATACTAGGACGAGTTGAATTCGTAAAAATACTTTCATATAGTTAATTTTTATTATTGCTTTTTGTGTAGCGAAAGATAATGTAAAAAACTAAATGTAAATCATGTTGACTTTATCAATTAAGTTCGGTCGTTGAAATGGTTTAATTATTCAGAACACTTTGCTGGAAGTTCAAAAAGTATACTTTTGAGAATCAAGAATATTAAGAAGAGACATGGCGGGTAAAAAGAAATTAGCATTACACTTTCAAATATTAATAGGCTTATTCTTAGGAACAATTTGGGCTATGTTATCTGCGTACATGGGCTGGAGCTCTTTTACCGCTGATTGGATAGCTCCTTGGGGAGATATGTTTATTAGTTCGTTAAAATTGGTAGCGGTTCCATTGGTGTTGTTCTCAATCATGCAAGGTATTACAAGTCTATCTGATACCAATAGTTTGGGTAGATTAGGTTTGAAAACAATCGCGATATACATTGTCACTACCATGACGGCAATCTCGGTAGGTTTAGTCTTTGTAAATGTAATTAAGCCGGGTGAAATGGTAGGAGAGGAGCAACGTATTACCAATAGAATTAGTTATGAGCTTTGGGTAGAGGCTACCCCTTCGGTAGAAAAGTTTGATGATATTAGTTTAAGTACAAATCCAAAGTACACGAAATATTTAACGGATGCCCAACAGAAGGTTTCCGAGGAGTCTTCGCTGGGGTCTAAGGCAAATAAATTTCAATCTGTTGGCGATGGCACTGGAGCTGGACCATTGCAAATGCTAGTAGATATTGTGCCTACTAATATATTCAGTTCTTTGAATGAAAATAAAATGCTGCAGATAATATTCTTTGCTATCTTTTTTGGGATCGTAATAGTAAGTCTGCCATTTGAAAAAGTGGAGACCGTAGTTAAATTGATTCACGGAATAAATGATATATTCATTAAAATGGTCGATTTCATTATGAGGGTAGCTCCCTATTTTGTTTTCGCTTTAATGGCAGGAAAAGTAAGTGAGCTAGCCGGAGATGATCTTGGAGCAGTGATAGAGATATTTAAAGGTTTAGCCTCTTATTCTATTGTCGTTATTTTAGGGTTAGGATTCCTTGTATTCGCTTTATATCCGGTAATTGTAAAATTGGTCACCAAAAAAATTGGGTATACTGATTTCTTTAAAGCAATGAGTCCAGCTCAATTACTGGCGTTTTCTACCAGTTCGAGCGCGGCTACTTTACCCGTAACTATGGAATGTGTTTCTGAGAATCTAAAAGTGAAAGAAGAAGTTTCTAGTTTTGTCCTGCCTATTGGAGCAACGGTAAATATGGACGGAACAAGTTTGTATCAAGGAGTTGCCGTTGTGTTTTTAGCTCAATTTCATATGATTGACCTATCGCTAGCTCAGCAGCTCACCATTATATTAACAGCTACGTTAGCTTCTATTGGTTCGGCAGCTATACCGAGTGCAGGTTTAATCATGATGGTAGTTGTATTACAATCAGTTGGCTTGAACCCTGCTTGGATAGCCATTATTTTTCCGGTAGATAGATTTCTAGATATGTGTCGTACAGTTGTTAATGTAACGGGTGATGCATCCGTGGCTACAATTATTGCGAAGTCGGAAGGAAAGTTAGGGGATTAGAAAAAAAATGGAATCCATTAACGAATTCATTTTCCATTATTATATTTTAATTGGGGGTAATTAATTCATATAATATCTAAATCCGGGAGCACTTTGCAATTCTGCGGTGAGTACTTGAATACGTAATTCATTTAAAATAATCTTTGATTGAACTATTGAGTTGGAGGCGTTTCTAAGTAATTTTATTTTAACGTCTTTACTCAAATTAATGGTTCTTGCTATTTCATAAACAGAAATAGATTCATCTTCCTTTAAATTAGGGGTGTTGTTAAGTATTAAGAATTTAGCGTATAATGTATTTAACTCCTCCTTATGAATATTGGGTAAGCTACTATCTATAGCTTCTGCAGAGCCTACTTCAAATACGAGTTCTTTTGATTGAGTGATGTCAGAAATTCTAACAACGTGAGAACCCTCTATCTTAATGTCCATCTTACCATCCGCGTAGAAACGTTCTACATCCACTAATTTCACACAGGTTCCAAATGCCGTCACCTTACCGTTAAATACAAAGGGAACGATAAAGTCCTTTCCGGTAGCAAAACAATCATTAATTAAGGCTTTGTACTTATTTTCGAAAATATGTAAACGAATGAATTCCTTTGGTAAAATAACCATAGGTAAAGGGAATAACCCCACGCTTTTCGTCTGTATATTTCTCATTTTCATAACTCGCTTCAATAGTTGATTCAATAAGGTTAACGTTAAACTAAGGATATAGGTTGGGCAGTTTGTCTTTTTTTATCTGATCTATTTTAGGTTTCAGATAGGAATTATGCAATGGGGTTCAAAAGTGCAATTCTTTCGATGTGGGATACCGTAAAAAACATAAATTCGTGCCATCAAATTCAACACCATTGTTCAATAGATTATTTGGTAACTTTTATAGTCTGAACGCTATTATAAAATCATGAAATTCGATAAAAAGGATTTAACTAATCAAGAGTTAGTTGACATTTACAAAGCACTATTACTTCCTCGTTCCATAGAGGAAAAAATGTTGATATTATTACGTCAAGGAAAAATTTCAAAATGGTTCTCCGGTTGGGGGCAAGAAGCCATTTCAGTAGGTGTGGGCTTAGCTATGGATCAAGATGAATACATTCTTCCGATGCATCGAAATCTTGGTATCTTTACATCCAGAAATGTGCCTTTAGAACGCATGTTTTCTCAGTTTCAAGGTAAAATGAATGGTTTTACTAAAGGAAGAGATCGGTCTTTTCATTTTGGAACCAATGCGCACCATATTGTCGGTATGATTTCTCACCTAGCACAGCAATTAGGGGTGGCAGATGGCATCGCTTTAGACAACCTACTCGATAACAACGGGAAAGCTACCGTTGTTTTTACAGGAGATGGTGGAGCTAGTCAGGGTGATTTTCATGAAGCATTAAATACGGCTTCTGTTTGGGGATTACCAGTGATTTTTGTAGTGGAAAACAATCAATGGGGTTTATCTACTCCAAGTTCTGAACAGTTCAACTTTGAGAGTTTTACCTTAAAAGGGCCCTCTTATGGAATGGAAGCTATTCAATTAGACGGAAACAATATTTTAGAAGTATATCAAACTATGCGTGATTTGGCGAAGAGTCAAGAGGAAAATCCGCGACCAGTTCTGGTAGAAATGATGACCTTTAGAATGCACGGCCATGAAGAGGCTTCGGGTACTAAATATTACCCAGAAGGGCTGCAAGACACATGGAAACCAAAAGATCCAGTAGATAACTTTGAAACATTTTTAGTGGAGAATAGTATTTTATCTGCAGATGAAGTTTTAACCATTAGAAAAGAAACTAAATCTAGAATTAATGAAGCTTGGGAAAGTGCTTTTGCAGAACCGGCCATTAAATTTAATGAACAACGGGAGCTGAATGAT
>JBLFZF010000024.1:0-32587 GCA_047610145.1 Salibacteraceae bacterium
TTTAAAAACGAAAATAAACTCCACCGATACCATCGGATATGAGCAAGCCATTAGTTTAGCCAAACGGTTACATCCAACTCCAGCTATCTGCGGAGTTCCTCTTTCTAACGCGAAAAATATTATTCGTAAAACAGAGCAGCATTCTCGCCTATATTATACCGGTTATTTGGGTTTTATAGCACCCCATAAAAAAGTAGACTTATTTGTAAACTTAAGATGCTTGCAAGTATTTCCAAACAATTTAGCTTTGTACCTTGGTGGAGGGATTACTCAAAAGTCGGTGCCTGAAAATGAATGGATGGAAACCATTTATAAATCAGAGACACTTCTTAGCGTACTACACTCACTAAAAGACGATTAAAAGGAGTTGAATTTTCAATTCTTATTACAGATTAAATTTTTCCATATTGGAAACCACAAATAAAAAAAGTGTACAATTACTAATCGATACTGTTTGGCGTAAAGGGTTAACACGGATTGTAATTTCTCCAGGCTCCAGAAATGCGCCACTTATTTTAGGTTTTTCTTCACATCCTAAATACACCTGTTATTCGGTACCAGATGAACGAGCAGCTGGATTTATTGCTTTAGGAATGGCGCATCAAACCAATTCTCCAGTAGCATTAGTTTGTTCATCAGGCTCTGCATTACTCAATTATTATCCGTCTATAGCCGAAGCTTTCTATAGAAAAATTCCTTTGGTGGTACTTTCTGCAGATCGTCCAGAAAGATTAATTGATCAAGGTGATGGACAAACCATTCGACAAAATAATGTATTCGCGAATCACATTTTATTCTCTTCTCAATTAGCTGAGTTTCCTTCTTCTGATATAGAAATCGAATTAAATAGAAAGTCGCTATATATAGCCTTACTAAAAGCCATTCCATCTCCTACAGAAAAGGGCGGTCCTGTTCATTTAAATATTCCTTTTGAAGAACCTTTATACGAAACAGAGCAGTTACAAAGCGAACCATTTACAGATTCCGGTTTGGTAAAACCTACCTCTAATATTGATAAATCTGATATTAAAAAAGTAGCGCAACTTTGGAATTCATCTCGTAATATTATTATTCTGGTAGGACAAAAAGATGTTAATCCTGTATTGGACAAACACCTTATTCAACTTAGCAAAAATGCGGTAATACTATGCGAAACTACGTCTAATATATCGGTCCCAAATTCTATTAATTGTATTGACCGTTTAATTACTCCGTTTAACGAGGAGGATAGATCTAAATTTAAATGCGATTTGCTAATTACGCTAGGCGACAACATTGTTTCTAAAAGAATTAAGGCCATTTTAAGGAAAGATAAACCACAGAATCATTTTCATATTGAAGTTACCGATATGGCTCCGGACACCTATCAATGTTTAACACAACATTTGGCGGGTACCGAAAATGAATTCTTTGAAAATTTAATTCCAAGGATACATATTCAAGATCAAGAATATGTATCCTATTGGAGTACCATCAATACTCATCGAAAAGAACAGCAGATTGAATTTGTAAATAGCGCTACGTTTAGTGATTTTAAAGTCATGTCTTATTTGAACAGGCATATTCCATCGGCTAGTATTCTTCATTTAGCCAATAGTACTTCTGTTAGGTATGCGCAACTATTTGACTGGAGTCAAGAACTTACTTTTCATGCCAACAGAGGAACCAGTGGAATTGATGGTATTGTTTCTACCGCAATGGGAACCGCAATTACGACAGATAAAATAGTTTATTTAATAGTTGGCGACATCTCGTTTTTTTACGATACTAATGCCTGGTGGCACCGTCATGTTCCATCTAATTTAAAAGTTATTGTGATCAATAATAACGGAGGAGGGATATTTCGACTTATTGATGGACCCCATAGCACAGGTCAACTGGAGAACCACTTTGAAACCCATCAAAAAAACAGTGTAAAACACATTGCATTAGGGTTCGGAGTAGATTATTTTTGCGCGACTAATTTGATTCAATTTCAAACTAAATTTGAGGAGTTATCAACTCTAAAAAATCCGGGAATTTTAGAGGTTATTACTCCACAAGCAGAAAATGCAGGAATCTTAAAAGATTATTTTAAAAGTTTTAACAATTAATTGCAGGTAGTCGTAAATCTACCCAATTTCAAAATCATTACGTATGTCAGAAAGAAAATGGACCACAATTAAAGAATACAAAGATATTTACTTCGACTTTCATGAAGGAATTGCAAAAATAACCATAAACCGACCAGAAGTATATAATGCTTTTAGACCGCAAACGAATACAGAAATGTTAGACGCTGTAGCTATTGCAAGAGAGGACCAGCGCGTGGGTGTGCTCGTTTTAACAGGTATTGGAGATAAAGCATTTTGTTCAGGTGGAGATCAAAACGTTAAAGGTGTTGGAGGTTATGTAGGTGAAGATGGAGTTCCTAGATTAAATGTACTGGATCTTCATAAAGCATTACGCTCATTACCAAAGCCAGTTATTGCCATGGTAAATGGTTATGCTATTGGTGGAGGTCACGTTTTACACGTAGTTTGTGATTTAACCATTGCTTCTGAAAATGCAATATTTGGCCAAACCGGTCCCAAAGTAGGTAGTTTTGATGGCGGATTTGGATCTAGCTATTTAGCGAGACATGTAGGTCAGAAAAAAGCACGTGAAATTTGGTTTTTGTGCGAGCAATATTCTGCTAAAGAAGCGGCAGAAATGGGAATGGTTAACAAAGTTGTTCCGCTAACTGAACTAGAAAACACGACCGTTGAATGGTGTAAAACTATTATGAAAAGAAGCCCAATGGCACTTAGAATGCTCAAAAGAGCATTAAACGCTGAGCTAGACGGCCAACATGGTTTAATGGAGTTTGCAGGTGATGCAACCATGATGTATTACATGATGGAAGAAGCACAAGAAGGTAAACAAGCGTTTTTAGAAAAAAGAGATCCTGACTTTCAAAAATATCCAAAGTTTCCTTGATAACTAGGTAAAATACCAATTACAACTATAGATGATTACATATATCATAATTGCCTTAACAAGCATTTTTTCATACATCGCGTTTAGTAATAGAGACTTATTCAATAAGTACTTGTTTGATCCATATTTGGTAAAACATAAGAATCAATGGTATCGCATATTTTCTCATGCATTGCTGCATGGAAGTTGGTCACACTTAATAATAAATATGTTTGTTTTATGGCAATTTGGTGTTTTTGTAGAGCATACATTCGTATTAGAATTTGGTGGGATAGGAACATTTTATTATCTAATTCTTTATTTAGGAGGCGTATTTGCGGCCTCTCTTCCCTCTATACAGAAACATGGAGATAATCCTTACTACACTTCTATTGGTGCTTCAGGAGCAGTAGCTGCCGTTTTATTCTCATATATTTTAATGTTTCCTACCCATACCTTAGGTTTTATGATCGTAATCAAAATACCCGCAATAGTTTTTGGAGGATTGTATTTATGGTATGAAAAGAAAATGGCCAACGAAAATGTTAATGATGGTATTGGACATGACGCTCATTATTTTGGAGCTTTGTTCGGAGTGGCAGCAACCCTCCTTTTTAAACCCTCATTCTTACTCAATTTCATTCAACAAATAACAATTTCTTTATCTTCATGGCTGGGCTAAAAAAAGCATTATTTTTAGATAGAGATGGAGTTCTAAATCGTGAACGTGGAGAGTACACCTTTCGCGTGAATGATTTTGAGATACTACCAACCGTTATTTCCACGCTAAAAAAGGCGCAAGAATCTGGTTATTTACTTATTGTGATCACCAATCAAGGGGGCATTGCTAAAGGGCTATATACTCACCAAGACGTGAAATTAGTTCATGACTATTTTACATTTACTTTAGAAGAAGCAGGCGTTCTAATAGATGATATTTTTTACTCTCCACATCACCAAGACTTCAGTAAATCTTTAGATCGTAAACCGGGTTCATTAATGTTTGAAAAAGCCATCGCAATGCATGGTATTGATCCGCTAAAAAGTTTTATGATTGGTGATTCTGCAAGAGATATTATCGCTTGCGAAGCAACAAAAGTTAGCGGCTTTTTAATAGAGCCCAATTCTAATTTAAATTTCATTTTAAACTATTTGTAATGAGCGGATATATTAGTCTCAACGGAAAACTACATCCCTTTGACACCCCCATTCTTACCATCGCAAATAGAGGCTTTAGATATGGAGACGCCCTTTTTGAAACCATAAAATGCGTAAATGGTATACCTCTATTTCTAGAAGCCCATTTACAAAGATTATACGCAGGTTTAGAAGCCCTAGAATACAACTGGAACGATCAATTATTAAAAACCTTAATCAACGAAGAGATACAGCGCTTACTAATTAGAAATAGACATAGAGAAGGTGCACGCGTTAGAGTCACTGTTTTTAGAAACAATGGAGGGTACTATTCTCCAACAACCAACGACATATCCATATTATTAGAATCAGAGTCCTCTCCCAATGGTTATACGCTGAATAAAGATGGATCTACCATTGGTATTTATGATGAGTTATTTAAACCTATTCATGCGTTTAACGCTCTAAAATCTGCCAATGCATTGCTATTTGTAAAAGCTGGAATAGCCAAAACCAAAGTCGGATTAGATGATCTAATTATTCTTAATTCTAAAGGATTGATATGCGAGACCATTAGTTCTAATATTTTTATGGTGATCCATAACCGACTTATTACACCTCCTCTTTCGGAAGGTTGTTTACCAGGCATTATGCGACAAAATATTTTGGCTTTAGCACCTACTTTAGGAGTAGAGGTTCTGGAAACACCTGTTGGAGTGAATGCTTTTGAACAAGCAGAAGAAGTTTTCACATCTAACTCTATATCTGGCGTTAATTGGGTGAGAGGATATGGGAAAAAAAGGTACTTTCACAAAGTATCGGAAAAAATAATCAATGAATTAAATAGAGTCATTACTATTTAAATATATGATAAAAAGATAGTTAAGTAAATTACGCACATTCTTTCCAGGCAAGCTATTGGTATCATTTCTAAGTTTTCAATAAAAATTTAATTATTGAATTGTTTTCACTACTTTCGACCCTAATTAAATTATCGAACAATTTCTATAACAAAAAACTATGAAAAAACTCTTACTATTTGCTGTAACAATGGGGCTTAGCACCTTATCATTTGCTCAAACAGGATTGATATCTGTGGATGCTATTATATCTCCTAGTGGAACAGTAACTACACAAGATCCGGCAAACGGAACAAGCGAGATTAGAGTGACTATAACAAATAACGAAACTTCGTTCACTTATGTCGCCAATCAAACTCAATTTAATTTTAATATTAAAGTAGATGGGGTATTAATTAATGATCCAGCTGGATCGGTCTCTACTCCGGAAATTTTAATTCCGATTTTTTCTGATTTAGCACCGGGCGCTTCTATTGATTTGATTCTTGCTACAAACTGGGCTGCTCAAGGTGATCCGGGACAACATGAGATTTGTGTTGAATTGATTCGAATTTTCGCGAATGCATCTACTCCTCCGCTTATTACCAACACTGACCAAAATAAATCATTCTGTGATAATTTCACTTTTGCATGGCCTGTTGGAATCAGCGAGTTAAACTCTGCAGAGATTTCTAACATCAAAACAGAGGGTGATGTAATGACTGTTTCGGTAATAAACACGAGTTCAGTAACAGAACTTAAATTAATGAGTATTACGGGTCAAGTATTCAAATCTGTTATTGCCTCTAATGGAGGTCAAGATTTCATTGAATCTTTTGATATTTCAAATTTATCTTCAGGTGTATATATCGTTTCTATTCAAACAGAAAATGGAGCTTCTCAAGCTCAAAAAGTATTCGTTCAATAATCTTCATTGAATAAAAAAAGGGGGCGCAAATGCGCCCCCTTTTTTTTGCCTATGTTTTTTTACTACCTAGTATATATTTCCAACTTTCACTAAGTTATCTGGCTCCAATACCATTATTTTACGACCATTGGTTTTGATTAACTTCTCTTCCTTAAAGTCGTGAAGTAAACGGATAATAGTTTCTGTAGCTGTACCTACAATATTGGCTAGATCTTCTCTTGTTAAATTGATTTCTGCAAAATCCTCCTCATTCTTATTTTCCTTATACACATCATTTAACATCAATAAAGAAACCGCTAATCTTTCACGAACCGTTTTTTGAGCTAGGTTGGTTAACATCTCTGTCATTTTACTTAACTCATGACACGCCTCTTTTAATAACAGGTTGCTGAATTCTTTAGATGAATCAAGTAATCTTACAAATTCAGTTTTAGGAACAAAACACACTTGAACATCTTCTAAAGCCTCTGCGGTTACAGGATACAAATCCTCACCAATCATCGCTCTATATCCTAATAAATCTCCAGGTCTAGATATTTGAATGATCTGATCTTTACCATCATCACCCGTTTTATATACCTTTAACTTCCCTTTATTGACACAAAAAACACCTAACGGACGTGTATCTTCATGAAACAAAATTTGGCCCTTTTTATAAGCTGTGCAAGACTTATTATAATTTATGGCCTCCAGACTTTCATTACACAATGTACCAAATTTAGAAATACCTTTAACCTGACACTCTTCACATGTGATGCTAATTCTTCTTCCTCTCATACTTGATTTATTTGGTATACAAATTAAACCAATTTTACGCACACTTTTAAATCAAAAGCCTTAATATTAATTTTGGTTTCCATTATTAAAGTGCATCATCTATTTGTTACTTTAGCATCTATTAAAAGTAAGTTATGACGTATAAAATCCTTATCACCGAAGATGATAAAGTCACCGCTTTGTTTATGCAACGTGTTGTTACTCAAATGGGACATGAATCTGTAGGTATTGCCTATTCTGGTTCAGAAGCGATTGATTTGGTGCAATCTACAAAAGTAGATCTCGTTTTAATGGATATTTCTCTTCCAGGTAAACTAGATGGTATATCTGTGACCAATCAAATCATGGAAGAGCACGGTCTTCCTGTTGTATATATCACAGGGGTATCAGATAAAGACACCCTTAGCAGAGCATTAAAAACACATCCCTATGGGTACATATCTAAACCGGTTACAGAAGGTGTTTTGCAAACCGTTATTGAATTATCCATGCAACGGTTTAATCTGGAGAAAGAGTTAATTCAAAGTCAACATCTACTGCAACAGTTGAATATCAATCTAGAAGAAAAAGTCAAAGAACGAACCATTGAATTAAAGTCTAAAAATTTCGATTTAAATAAGGAAGTTGGAAAGCGAAAAAAATCAGAAGCTCAACTAAAGGTTTCACTAGCCAAAGAGCGTGAATTAAATGAGTTGAAATCTAGAATTGTAAATATTATTTCTCACGAAATAAAAACACCATTAACGAGCATCAAAAGTTCTGCAGAATTAATTGATTTGCATATTGAAAACCAATCTCCTCCGGAGAAAATTAATAAACATATCAAAAGCATTGATAAATCAGTAAATGCATTGACCACTATTATTAACGAAACCTTATTAATTGGTAAAATTGAGTCGGGGTCATTAATTCCAGAAATTGAACCCACCCATATACGAGAAATGATAACAGAAATTATTGATACTATTGAAAGTGGTATTGGTAAAAATCATTCTGTTTTACTGGAAGTAGGTGCCGAGGTACCTACCCTTTTTAAAACAGATAAACGTTTATTTACTCAAATTTTTACCAACTTATTGAGTAATGCTACAAAATACTCCCCGGAGGCAGAAGTAGTAGAAGTAAAGTTTAATGTGGATAGCGAATACCTCCACTTCTCCGTAATTGATTACGGATTAGGTATACCTGAAAAAGATCAAAAATATTTATTTGAAATGTTTCATAGAGCTTCTAACACCTCAAACATTGAGGGAGTTGGACTTGGTTTAGCCATCGTCAAGAAGTCAATTGAGGAATTAGGTGGTAGTTTAGAATTTACAAGTGCTGAAAACCAAGGCACCACCTTTATTGTGAGTCTTCCATTGAATTAAATATACCATTCACAATCTACATACTGTTATTCTTTTTTAGCGATTTACTATTTTTATACAATTGAATACTACTTTCATATACCGTCTTTTACTACTCATAACTTGCCTCACTTTTTATTCTGCAAATTTATGGTGTCATCCTAGCGAGGTGAAAAGGGATACCATCATTGCCCAAGTGGTATATGGTGATGATTACATTTTTAGTCAAGTAGATAGTTTAAGTACCGAGAAAATAATTCGACTAAGAGACTCGTTACAAAAGTGCGACTCTCCTCCCCTTGCGTATATTTCTCAAATAAATGTTTTAATAAAAATCAGAACCATGCGGTTCAATGAGATTTATTCTACCATTGATTCTCTTTTTGAGTTAACGGAAGTTCCTTATGCATTGATCAACGAACTGAACAGATACCTATCTTCAAATCAAGAACATCTAGCTAATTTTGAAAATGAACAAATTGATACCAGTCAATACCCCGCAGATTACTACTATCATTCCTGGAATACCATCACTCCAAATCCTTACCATTCAAAATTATTACCTGTAAATGATTCCACCATCGAACTACGATTAACGGGAACTAAACAAAGTCAACAATTTGTGATGCCCGTCACCAATAAACTCACTTCTAAGTTCGGATGGCGAAATGGCAGAATGCATAAAGGAATTGATATTGATCTTCAAGTATGGGATACGGTAGTGACAGCATTCTCGGGAATGGTTAGAGTAGCGAGAACCTACAGTGGATATGGCCGAGTAGTGGTGGTTCGGCATTTTAATGGTTTAGAAACCTTATATGCTCATTTACACCGCATCAAAGTAAAGCCCGGGCAAATAGTTTCAGCCGGAGATCTAGTCGGCTTAGGTGGAAGTTCTGGGCATTCAACAGGAAGCCATTTACATTGGGAGATTCGTTTCAAAGGCTCTCCAATTAATCCGTTAAACTTGATCAACTATACCGAACAAACCCTCATCAATAATACACTGATCGTGGTGAAAACTAAAAACGGATATGTTGGTTATCCTAAAGGAAGTGTATTCTATGTGGTGGAAAATGGAGATTATTTGTATAAAATTGCATCCGATTACGGCACTTCTGTTTCCAAACTATGCAAATTGAATGGAATACTTCGAAATTCTCGATTGTACGTAGGTCAAAAGTTACGCATTATATGAATTTACCATCGTTCGATTTTTCAAATTGGAGAGACCATCCAACAGACAATAGGTATACCGTTTTCTTTTATAAAACAAAAGATGAAAGTGATTTTTTCCAACAATTACTAATAGAAAACAAATACTGGTTTGAATATAATTTTGACGAATCAACCCCCAACCAGAGCCACTACATTGCCGTTAACAAAAACAAAGAAAGACCAATAATCAAACTAAATCATTTAGCGGTTGGTGCGTTCAGAAAACCATTTATTGAAAGTAATATTATACGGTATAGTTTAATTGTTTTTATGCTCACCGTTTTAACTATTGGAGTAATCGGATACCTAAAGTCACATTAATGAAACCATATATTATAGTCGGATTATTGTTCTTTACCTATCTAACGGGCTCCACTCAAGGAAAAGGATACTCGGGTGGTTTTCAACTAAAAACCATGTTGGGAAGTGGGGTCTTCACCAACGACCCGATTACCGCTAGCACAGACTCTGTAAATATTCAAATACAGCAAAAATTTGGTTATGTTTTTGGAATGACTATCCGCAAACAATTCAATAAAACCCTAGCTATTGAATCAGGATTGAGATTTGCGCAACGTAATTATTCCACATCTATTGACAGTACTCTAGCCTCCTATTCTGGTCAAATTGATTACCGAATTATAGCCTATGAAATACCGATAAAAGCACTTGTTAGATTAAGAAGTTCGGATAATTCATTTTTCAATGTAGCTTTAGGTGCACAGCTAGACCTGTATCCTAGCGATGTATTTGCAAATAACTACGAATGGCAGGTAGAGATTTTAAGAAAAAGCTGGGTTCAAGGTTCCTTTATAGCGAATCTCGGTTGGGAAATTCATCCAGTGAGAATGGGCACTTTTTATGCCGGCTTATCCTATAACCAACCTTTCATAGACCCCTTTAGAGCAACTGTTGGAGAAGGAAACGCAAATTTTGGTATTGTGAGTATGTCGCAAACAGGCACTTATTTCGCATTAGACTTTAGGTATTATTTTGAAGATAAAAATCAAAAGAAGAATGAATGGTGATAAAACATCAGAAAAAAATTGACCTTTATCAAAAAAAAATATCTTTGCCAACTAATTAAATTTGATATGGGAAACAATCTTTTAAAAGGAAAAAGAGGAATCATTTTCGGGGCTCTTGACGAACATTCAATCGCTTGGAAAACTGCACTTAAAGCGCATGAAGAAGGGGCCGTATTTGTTTTAACAAATGCACCTATTGCCTTACGAATGGGCGCATTAAACAAGCTAGCAGAAGATACTAATTCTCAAATTATTTCTGCTGATGCAACGAATAATGAAGAATTAGAGCAGCTAATTTCACAATCTGTTGAAATATTAGGTGGTCCTTTAGATTTCATTTTACATTCAATTGGTATGTCACCAAACGTACGTAAAGGGAAACCTTATACAGATTTAAACTATGATTGGTTTCATAAAACACTAGATGTATCCGCTATGTCGTTACACCGTGTTTTACAAACGGCTTTCAAAATGGACGCTATGGCCGAGTGGGGTTCTGTGATTAGTCTTTCATTTGTTGCTGCACAACGAGCGTTTCCTGGGTACAACGATATGGCTGATGCCAAATCGTTAATGGAATCTATTACTAGAAATTTTGGTTACCAATACGGAAACGCTAAAAAAGTTCGTGTAAACACCATTTCTCAATCTCCTACTCTTACTACCGCAGGTAAAGGTGTTGGTGGTTTTGATTCGTTCATCAACTTTGCCGAAGATATTTCTCCACTAGGAAATGCATCTGCGGAACAATGTGCAGATTACACCGTTATGATGTTCTCTGATTATACTAGAATGGTTACCATGCAAAACTTATTTCATGATGGTGGTTTCTCATATACTGGAATTAGTGAAAAAGTAATGACTAAATATGGAATGTAAAACCTTCCATTTATAAATATCTACAGGGGTGGTTTTTCCACCCCTTTTTTATGCGGAAATTTCTAGGAATGAGTAAATTTAAGATAGCTATAGACTATGTGCGGCATCAAATGAGTGCCTATAATCGTCACGGTATTCATTCTCCTTTTGTGTATGACTTCCTAGAACAGGTAGTATATAAAGACACTTATTCCAAAGAATTACAGGAGTTTAAAGTCTTACGCACACATCTGCTATCTGATACTCGAAAAATAAACATTACAGACTTAGGTGCTGGCTCAACTATAAACGCCAGTAAAACTCGAACTATTAAGGATATTGCCAAAAACAGTTCGAAAAAAAGCAAATACGGGAGATTGTTTTACCGAATGATTCAGTATTTCGATATAGAGCGAGTCATAGAGCTTGGAACCTCTGTAGGCTTGAGTACCATTTACTTCGCTAAGGCAATTCCCGAAAAAACAGTAATCACGATTGAAGGTTGCCCTAATACTTTACATATTGCTAAAGAAAACTTCGCGAATCTTAACCTATCCAATATTGAAACCGTAGAAGGTGATTTTAAAGAGACCTTAGCTGCGATTTTAGAAAAGCCATCCGTTTATGCTACATTGATATTTTTTGACGGGAACCATCAAGAACAAGCTACTCTTGAGTATTTCAATACTGCTTTAAAAAGCAAAACAGAACAATCCATTTTTATATTTGATGATATTCATTGGTCGAAAGGAATGACCAATGCTTGGAACAAAATAAAAGGTCACCCCGAAACGGTGGTGACCTTAGATTTATTCTTTTTAGGAATTGTATTTTTTGATTCCAGATTAACCGCTCAAGATTTTAAAATTAAATTTTAAATTTCTTTTTTTGCTTCAGCCGCCATTCTTTTTTCATGCTTTTCAATAAAGTCTTCTAATTGGTCTGTATTTAACTTTTTAGCAATAATCACTTTGTTCTCATCTAGAAGATATAATTGCGGAGTAGAATAAATATCCCAGTAATCTCTAAAGTTCAAACTATTCAAAGTGGTTTGGCCTCCTGATATAAAACTCTGAGCATTTTTATTTACATCCGGATTATCCGATACATCCGTCCAAGTATACCCTTGTTCTTTGATGTATGCTGGCCAATCTTTATTATCAAATTCAGTACTCACCGAGTACACCTCCACTCCCTTAGCTTTGTTAGTTTCATAAAAAGTTTTAAGTTTTGGCATTTCCTTTTTACAATGTCCACAATTTGGGTCCCAAAACATTAATACGGTATAATTAGCTTTCACATCATGCAATGCTTTCCAGTTAGAGTCCACATCCATTAAAGTGATGTTATCTGCGGTCGTTCCGATAATTAAATTTTTTCGGGTATTATACAGTTTTAAAATATCTTTAAGTTGCTCATCACCTAACCACCACGCTTTGTCTTTAGCATAATAATTCTCAGATATACAAACAAACACAGCGTCCATACCCATGATCTCAGATTTCTCAAACTTATTGGTAGAAAACTGTATAATGTACTTATACATGAGAGAAGTATCTGCCACCTGTTCTGTTAAATACTGAATAGCATTACAAATAGAGTCTGGTGTTTGGGCCGTTAATTTGGTTAAATACGTTTCAATTTTTTTATTGATTACGGGAGTTCTAATTAAGCGATCATCATTCAAATCCACGTTATCAAAATAATGATCGTGGTAATAATTAAATCGTTTTACATCATCCACTGATCCATCTTCTTTCTCAAATTCAGGAACATTTACCTCATCAGAACTAGTTAATACTTTTGCGGCAAACAACGATTTATTATTTTTTAAATAGGCCGATTTAAATTTTTCTGCCTTTTCTTGTTCTACCTTTAATTCAGCATCTAAATTTTCAATGTTAGCTCCCTCTACCTTCTTTTGATTATTCAGATTCATCATTTTGGATTGAACATCGGTAACAAAGTCTAAATACTCATAAAAAGCCTTATTCTCATCTGAAATCTTTACGACCATATTCCCTTCAGGATTGACTAGTCTAGTTTCCATAACAATTTTCTCTTCATTAACTACCACCTGAAAATACGTCTGATTATCGGGGAATATAACAGCATAAATTCCGCCTGGTTTAGTTTCCGTTCCTTTAAAAACAGCTACTCCATTCGCATCTACTTCAGTGGTATCATTATAATATAGTTTACCACCAAAATAATTAGCTAAATACACAGAGGTATCTGATAATCCATCAATTTTAAACGAAAAGTCGTGCTGCGCTTGTGCACTGGTAAATAGGGTCAAAACCACTAAGGAAAGAAATAATTTCTTCATGTTTTTTTAATTAGTTTAATTGTTCACAAACTTAATTTGTTTAAGCTAACGAAGCCAAATATGCTGATAAAATGCGCCTCAAATTTTGGTTAACAATTCTTTAACAGCAAAAAAAAAGTTAATTTTTTGCGAAATTATTCTTATGTAACTTTTCTACCAATTCTAAAGTGCTTTCAAATGTATATTTGTACCCTTAGGTTATATTGGAGTTCAATTACCTAAAAATCTATTCCTATGAGAAATTCAATCTTATTGTCGCTTATTTTCATTTTGTTAATCGGTATTTCGAGTTGTAACTCTGAGCCAGAAGAAGTGGATTACACTGTTATAAAGGAAAAAGTAAATGTAGATATTGCTCCATTTTATAATGGAGAGAACTTCGCGTTTAATACGTTATTTGAAAGTAGTCAAAAAAATAACCTGTGGTTTACAAAAAATAAATTCTACTTATCTAATGTGATTGCTCTAAGAGACAATGGAGATAGAAATCTTATTTCAGAAGTAGTTTTGATGGATTACTCTTTAGACTTGGTAGCACTCACTATTTCTGGTGATATTGCCCAAGGTAATTATGTAGCCATTGAATTTGATTTAGGAGTGCGAGAAGATTACAATATGCAAGACCCAGCTACTTATCCTATCGAACATCCGCTAAGTGTGGCAAAAAACATGTATTGGGGCTGGGCTACTCAATATGTATTCTCCAAATTAGAAGGTTTTGAAGTGAACGGATCAGATACGGTTAGTTTTGTTATTCATACAGGCACACAAGACCTATACCGACCTGGTGTTTCTGTTCCAATTAACTTCACGGTAGCGACAGGTGGCACAAATGTATCTATAAATTATGATTTGTATACTTTACTCAACCAACCAGATTACACTTTTGATTTGGCATCAGATGGACAATCACATACCTTAGATAATCTTCAGCTATCTATTCATTATATGGATAATTCAGCAAACGCATTTTATTAAAAATGGCAGACAAGTATCTGTTAGTAGACTTTTTTCTTTTTCTACCTATTGGATTAAGCCGAATACAATTGCGTGCTTTTTTGCCCGAAAAAATATCTAATGCCTATTATTAAAAAAATAATAAGGCATAAAAAAAGCCTTTCCAAAGGAAAGGCTTTAGATATAAAGAAAATTATACTTATGCTTTTTTTACGTTCACAGCGTTTAATCCTTTTCTACCTTCAGTTAATTCGAATTCAACATCGTCATCCTCTCTGACTTCATCGATTAAACCTGATACGTGTACGAAATACTCTTTTTTAGATTCTTCGTCTACAATAAAACCAAATCCTTTAGTTTCATTGAAAAATTTTACTTTTCCTTTGTTCATTACAATTGTATTAAAAACGCAAATTTACACTATTAATCAACTTATCCACTTGTTTTATTTTACAATAAAAAAATAAATTGAAAACATATGACTCTATACTCTACTGCACCTCATCTCAATGAAGACTACTGAAATAAGGCTTTATCTATTAGTTTGTGTCATGTCTTCGGTTACCACCAAAATAAAGTCACTAATCGCAGCGTATTCTTCCTTAAACTCTAACTCCCCTGTTGCATAAACGGTACTGATAGTAACAACGTTTAATTTAGGGTTCCAATATTTTAAATACCAATAAATACCTCCGTAATGGGCCGAATGAAAATCTCCTTGAAAATGGATAAATGGTGTTTTATTTTCCAAATTCTCGCCAATAAAATGGGCCATAGTTGCATCTTTCACTGCTTGGGCTTTAGCCATTTTTAAAGCTCCAGGACCACCTTTTCCATGACCAAAGTCCATTTCCATCATTTTCACATAACTAGGGTTGGTCGAATCTACAACCATAGGTAAAGGCATGATCAGCTTTTTTGCTTCTTCCGATAATTCATCTAAACCCTCTAAACCTTTTTTATTTACAACGGCAGCGTATCTTCTCGGAATATTAGTCGCTGTAAATTTTAGTTTATTAGAATTTGCAAATTCTACTAGTGGTTTGTAATCTGTGGCATAATTATCCCATAAGCGGGCTTCTTTTTCAAAATCTTTAGTTCTAATGATACCTGAAAAATATTCGTTGATCAACAGTTGATTATCTGACTCAAACATCTCTGCTCCCATTGATAGCTTTCCGGT
Source organism: Salibacteraceae bacterium (assembly GCA_047610145.1). Classification (GTDB taxonomy): domain Bacteria; phylum Bacteroidota; class Bacteroidia; order Flavobacteriales_G; family Salibacteraceae; genus CAJXZP01. Next base: position 15,541 of record JBLFZF010000024.1, read on the forward strand.
TTTTTCAAAAATAGCTTGGGTCGTTTTTAATTGAATCCAATGACCAATTGGATCGGTATGCTGCTCTCCAAAAAGGATAACATCTGATTTAGAAACATCTTTTGCCATTTTTGCAATAGATACTTCTTGTCCTTTTTTATTGAATAATTTATACGCCACCTGAGCGGATACATATTGGGCAGTCATACATATGGCTGCTAATAAAACTATTTTTTTTAACATGGTTCTAATTTTTATACTGGATAATTAATTTCACCACTAACCAAGCTAGTAAAGCTATTGCGATGACAATTATAGTAGTTTTGTTTTTTTTCAATACTTATTTTTTGTTCTTCTTTGACTTTCTTTTCTTTTTCGACTTCCTTTCATTTTTAATCGGTTCCTCTAATTCTACTACAATTAGAGCTCGTGGAAATACGTTATTTAATAAATCGATGTCTGCCATCATCGCATCTGAATCAATAATGACCGACTCCACATCGTTAAAGCTCACATCAATTTCAAATTGATAGTTTGGGTCTACCCAAGCCCAAGAGCTCAAAGTTGTTCCATCAAAACTCTTATTTCCACGCATTTGGCGTAATGGAATGTAATAAAACTGTGTGATTCCATTCTTTAAAGTGACCGCTACCTCGATTGGCATTGGGAAATCCGATTCGTTTCTCAAAGAAACAAGAGTCTTTCCTTCCACTTCTGAAAGTCCAACTGAATAATCTATTCGATGTAATGTATTTACCCAATGCTCAAAAAACCAATCTAATTCTAGATCAGATTCTAATTCCATAATTCGCAAAAGATCCATTGGAGTTGGATGCTTAAACTTCCATTCGTCAAAATATCTAAGCATTGCGCTATAGTAGGTTTCTTCGCCAACAATGTAACGTAACATATTTTGAGTAATGGCTCCTTTATAATAGGCACTAATACTATATACACGATTGTAATTAAACAAATCTCCAGGAGTTGTTAAAGGCTCATCTCTATCGCCCCATTGATTAGCTAAACCACGATACAGTTTGTAAGAACTATCTAAAAACCCAACACCATTTAAACTATCCAGTTTATCTAGGGCAAATTCCTCTGCATAAGTTGTCATTCCTTCATCCATCCATGGATACCGGTATTCATTTGTACCTAAAACCCCGTAATACCAGTTGTGAATACTTTCATGGGTAATTAACCCTATCATTCCATGACGATCACCATGTCCTCTAATCATCGTGCACATAGGATATTCCATACCTCCATCGCCCCCTTGAATTATAGAAAAATCAGAATACGGATATCGGCCAAAAGTAGTATTAGTTATTTCAAACATTCTTACCACATCAGGTTGAATATCTTGCCACTGTGCAGCGAGAGTATCTGTTTGATAAAAGAAATGTAATTGTAAACTATCATCTACTTTAACAATATCATGAACATAATCAGGATCAGCAGCCCATCCAAAATCATGCACATTTTGTGCCTTAAAATTCCATTTTAATTTAGCTGTATTTGATTTTGTTTCACTGTACCCATGACCCACGTCCTCCGGGTTCTGAATGACTCCAGTACCTGCAATCACATAATTTGAATCTAAGGTAATTGTTACATCAAAATCTCCCCAAACACCATAAAACTCTCTCCCCACATATTCATTCGCATGCCATCCATCTGTATCATATTCGGCTAACTTAGGATACCATTGAGTCATGGTATACTCAATGCCTTCCATATTATTTCTACCCGACCTTCTAATTTGTTTAGGCACTTGTGCCAGAAAACTCATGTCAAAAACAACCACTTCATTTGGCGCAATTCCATCAGGAATAACCACTTTCATAATAGTTCCTTCAATAGTGAAATCTATGTTCACCCCATTAAGGGACAAAGTCTTTATTTTTTGGAACCCAATTTCATCCTCTTTTAATTTTGAGATTCTATCTTTTACTCTTCTATCAGGGTCAGATATAGTTCGACTTCTAACATCCATCATGCTTCCTGGTTGAAAGGCATTGAAATATAAATGATAATATACTTTCTTTAAAGTATCTGGAGAATTATTGGTATACGTGAGTGTTTGATTACCGATTAATTGATGTGAATTCGTATTTAATTCCACATCCATTTTATAAGATACTTTCTGCTGCCAATATGACTGAGCTAGAGAAGTATTTCCAAAAAGCAAACTACTAACTATTACAAAAATAAGATGACGCATAATTGATTTTATTAATTTGGGGCCGAAGATAAAATTTCTGTTGTTTTACGATGTGTCCTTTATATAAAAGAAACCGTAAATTCCGATGAAATTTAGCCAACTACCCCTCTATATTGGATAGATTAAATATTCGAAAAAAATTCTAATTTATTAACCGACTATAAATGCGTTTTCACAATCAAAAATTAGTTTTCTATAAAACTCATTGAACATGGAATGATAGCAAAAGTTTCAACAGCCTAATTCTGTTCAAAGCATGCGCAATGATCTTGTGACCGCCATATAATTTAACCCGTCAATTCGTCAAATCCATGTGCTCAATTATTTCACCCAAAAACATCTAAGAATTGATACTGTTAATCGGTTAATTTCTAAAACCAATAAAAAGCCGGCTAACCGCTTTGTGAAACCAGCATCTATTATAATTTTGAAGATATTCAACTAAGTGTTTTATGAGTAATAAAGTTTCCAATAGAGTTAATAACTTGAGTGAATCTCAAACCCTTGCTATGGCTGCAAAAAGTCGCGAATTAAAAATGCAAGGAGTAGATATTATTAGTTTAAGTTTAGGAGAACCTGACTTTGACACCCCAGATTTTATAAAAGATGCTGCACACCAAGCAATTAAAGAGAATTTCACGCATTATCCTCCAGTTGCCGGATATGATGATGTGAGAGAAGCTATTGCCTATAAATTTAAAAGAGATAATAATTTAGAGTATACAGCTAAAAATATTTTAATAAGTACCGGAGCTAAACAATCACTAATGAATGTGGTTTTGAGTTTGGTAAACCCAGGAGAAGAGATTTTACTTCCAGCACCGTATTGGGTAAGCTACTTCGCCATGGCTGAAGTAGCTGAGGCAACTCCAATTATTATTCCCACCACTATTGAATCAGACTTTAAAATTACTCCAGCGCAATTAAAAGCTAATCTGACGGAAAAGTCTAAGCTGATGATTTTCAGCTCCCCTTGTAACCCAAGTGGTAGCGTGTATACTATAGCAGAATTAGAAGCTCTTGCCGAAGTAGTTGCCGATCGTGAAGATTTCTATATCATCTCAGATGAAATATATGAGCATATCAACTTTACCGGAAAACACGCCAGTATGGGTACTATTGATTCGCTAAAAGATAAGGTGATTACCGTTAACGGTCTTGCCAAGGGGTTCGCTATGACTGGTTGGAGACTTGGTTATATTGGAGCTCCTGAATGGATTGTGAAAGCTGCCGCAAAAATTCAAGGTCAATTTACTTCTGGAGCAAATACTATTGCTCAAAAAGCAGCAAAAGCAGCGGTTTTAGCTGACCCATCTGTGACCTTAGAAATGCAGTCTACTTTCTTAAGGAGAAGAGACCTAGTTTTAAAAGAACTAGGTAAAATTGATGGGTTGAAACTAAACATTCCTCAAGGAGCATTTTACGTTTTTCCAGATGTATCTAGCTATTTTGGTAAATCTCATGAAAATTACGACATCAAAAACGCGTCTGATTTGTGTTTATACTTATTAAACGAAGCATTGGTTGCTTTAGTCACAGGTGAAGCATTTGGAAACCCTAACTCTGTGAGATTGAGTTATGCCGCTAGTGATGAACAATTAGTAGAAGCAACAAACAGAATAAAAGTGGCACTTGATAAATTACAATAAGTGAATCAGCAATTAATAAATACAGTTTTTGATACGTTTCCTAGTTTAAACGCTTTAGTGATTGGCGATGTAATGATTGATGCGTACCTTTTTGGTAAGGTAGATAGAATATCTCCAGAAGCACCTGTGCCCGTGGTTTCTGTAAATAGGAAAGAAAGTAGATTAGGTGGAGCCGCAAATGTTGCCCTAAACATAAAAGCATTGGGAGCAAACCCTATTTTATGCGGTGTAGTTGGTCACGATGAAAACGCGACTCTCTTTAAAAAGCTACTCGTTGAAAATAATTTATCTACGGAAGGAGTTTTCACAGATGAATCAAGACCCACTACTGTTAAAACTCGAGTTATTAGTCAGCAGCAGCAGATGTTAAGAATAGATGAAGAAGATTCATCTAACCTTAACGAACAATCACGTCAAAAGCTGACAAAAAAAATACTGGATATTTTAGCATCAAAAAAAATTGATGTCGTCATATTTGAAGATTATGATAAAGGACTTCTTTCTCCTGAATTAATTCAAGCAATAGTAGATAAAGCAAATGCCTTAAATATTCCTGTTACGGTTGATCCAAAAAAAAGAAATTTTACGGCTTATAAAAATGTGACTCTTTTCAAACCCAACTTAAAAGAATTAAGAGAGGGTTTGAACATTCATGTAAACCCTTCAGATAATGAAAGTTTGATATCGGGTATTAAACAATTACAAAAGGCTATTCATTGTAAAAATGCGCTAATTACTTTATCAGAGTATGGAATGTTTATTTCAGATGGAAACACTCAAGAAATAATACCCGCTCATGTGCGCAATATAGCCGATGTTTCTGGAGCCGGAGACACCGTGATTTCTGTTGCCTCTTTGAGTATTGCTGCTGGAACTGATACCGTGTTTGCAACAAAATTAGCCAATCTTGCAGGTGGTTTAGTTTGCGAGAAAGTGGGTGTAGTTCCTATTGATGGTAATCTTTTAAAATCGGAAGCTATTCGTTTATCCTAGTGGCTTTAAAGCAGAAAAAGTCTCACCTCCCGGTGAAACTGATTCTTTTGTACTCTGCTACGAGAAAAATTTGTTAAATCAAAGGATTGGAGGGATGGGGTCCCTCGCAATCCTACTTTACTATCAACTGATTTAACGTTTAATTTTATTAGTGTTAATTAGTTTTTGACCTTGGTAAACATGAATAACATATTCTCCTGTAGGCATGTTATTCAAGTTAAAAGCTTCTTTTGTGTTTTGAGAGCCATATACTTTATCCCCTTTTTCATTTAATACCTCTACAGTCAACACTTTATTATCTTTTGGCAGATTAGACATAGTCGTTTCATTAATGGGCTTTACACCCTCTAATACTTGAATAGTATAGTCACCAGCGGGCATTGTATGTAAATTAAACGCCAAATTAGGATTTTGTAACGTCACTACATCTGTGAGGATTACAAGACCGTTCGCATCAATGACTTTAATATTCATTGAACTACTTGCAGTTGTAGATTTGTCATCTATTTTTTTAATTTCATTCCCAAACCCAGTAAAAGAGTAAAAGGATAACATGGTGACTATTGAAATCAGTACCAGTGTGTATTTTGTTCTATCGATCATAACTTAAGATTTATTAATTTGCTTTGATGAAACAAAAATACCTCCACTTAAGTACTTGTAAAACAGAATTATATACGATATGCATTATCGTACGTGTGAAATGCGTATTCATCTATTTGAATTGCATTTAGCCTAAAAAGGTAAACTCTTATTTCGACCTATTTTAATAAGGGTCTACATCAATTAAGATTTGAATAGCCGAATATTCTTTATTCTGCCTAAAGATATAAATGCTTTCCGTCAACATATCTTTTACCTTCTTAATAGAGGCATCGTCTTCAACCTTAAGAAAAATTTGATTGATATAACGATTCCTTACTCTTGGAACTCCGGGGAATTCTGGACCTAACACTCGACTTCCAAAGGAACCAATTAAAACATCCGCAAACATTTGCGCCCCGTTAACCAGTTTCTCTTTACTTATATGTTTTAATACGACCTTCAATAATTTATGATACGGAGGATAGCCAAATTCATTTCGCAAACTTAATTCTCGCTGATACATCCCCATATAGTCAGATTGAATGACTTGCTTAATAATTGGATGTTCAGGTTGGAACGTTTGAATCACCACTAGACCTTGTGTTGAACTTCTACCGGCACGTCCAGAAACTTGTGACATAAGCTGATAACTACGTTCATGCGCTCTAAAATCTTGAAAGTTTAATGATTGATCCGCATTCAAAACACCAACCAAAGTTACATTCTCAAAATCTAAACCTTTCGTTACCATTTGAGTACCCACTAAAATATCAATCTTCTTATCTTCAAAATCGGAAATAATATTTTGATATGCATTCTTAGATCGAGTAGTTTCTAAATCCATCCGGGCTACTTTAGCTTCTGGATACATTAACGAAATATCTTCTTCTATTTTCTCAGTACCGAAGCCACTTAGCTCTACTTCATGTGAACCACAAGCCTCACATTTTTTAACAATATGTCGCTCAAAACCACAATAATGGCATTTTAATCGATGCAGATACTTATGATATGTCAATCCCACATCGCATCGATTGCAATAGGGAGTCCAACCACAACTTTGACACATTATATACGGAGAAAAACCACGTCTATTTTGAAACAGAATAACTTGTTCTTTCCTATCCAAAGCAGATTTTATTTCTTCGAGTAACTGAAAGGAGAAATCACCTTGCATTTTCTTTGCCTTTTTGGCTTTACCCAGGTCTGAAATTACAATTTTAGGCATGTGTACCCCTCCGTATCGAGAATTCAAAGTAACTAATCCATACTTACCCATTTCTGCATTATGCATGGTTTCTAAAGCTGGTGTAGCGGACCCCATAAGCACTTTAGCACCAAACATTTTTGCCAACACAACCCCCGAATCTCTGGCATGGTATCTAGGAGCAGGCTCAAATTGCTTAAAGCTAGAGTCATGTTCTTCATCAATAACCACCAATCCTAAATTATCAAACGGTAAGAAGAGTGCTGAACGTGCGCCCAAAACGATATCGTAAGGAGAACTACTTAATTGCTTATTCCAAATTTCCACTCGCTCGTTCTGATTAAAGCGAGAGTGATATACACCTACTTTATCTCCAAAATACTTTCTGAGTCGATTTATAATCTGGGTAGTAAGGGCAATTTCTGGAAGTAAATACAATACCTTTTTACCTGCAGCAATTGTTTCTTCAATAAGTTTAACATAAATCTCCGTTTTTCCAGAAGAGGTCACCCCATGAAGTAAAACGACATCCTTTGTTTCATATTGAAATTTAATTTCTTTTAAAGCAAAGTCTTGGGCTTTACTTAAAACCAACTCTTTATCCTTCTCTTTCGAGAATTTCCCTAATCTACCAATCGTCACTTCGCTTATGGTAAATATATCTTTTTCAACAAGTGACTTTAATTGAGCACTTGACGCTGAACTAGCTTCCAGCAAAACCTTTTGCTTCACCGCTGATTCTGCCCCTCTAAACATTTGACTCAACTCAATATACTTCATCAATATAGCCAATTGTTTTGGGGCGTTCATCAATTGATCAAAAAGAGCTTTCAGTTTTTCTTCTACTTGAAACGCTGAATTAAGCTTCACATACTTTTCAGTTTTGGGCTTAAACTTGGTTTTTATTTCCTCTAAAACGATGATCACATTTCGATCAAGTAACATTTTAACGATAGGATGAACCGTCTTTTTGTTTAGAATTTTTGAGATTTCAGCTAAAGACAACACCTGATTAATTTCCAAGGCTTCCAACACTAGAAATTCATCATCTGTTAACACACTCGGGTTTATGCTGAATTCAGGATTGAGTAAAACTTGTGTTTCACTATTTAACTTTAAACCACTCGGCAGAGCCGCACTCATTACATCACCTGGGTGACACATGTAATACGTTTTAATCCAATCCCAAAACTTTAGTTGATGTTCATTGACTACGGGAGTTTCATCCAAAATCATTTGAATGTCTTTAGCAGCGTATACTTTAGGTGGGTTTTGGTGTATGTTTTTAATTATGGCACTGTATAATTTTGATTTCCCAAATTGCACCACCACTCTGCACCCTATACGGACTTCTTTTGCAAGCTCATCTGGTACACTATACGTATACAAATTAGGCACGCCTAATGGAAGAATCACATCAATATAAGTACTGGAAAATAGCAATTGAAATTTTTAAATAGTTGAACACAATGGCTAGCTTGAATCAAAAGAAACAAACAGAAAAACATTAATTATTTTTCGAAAAACTTAAGAAAAAAAGAAGGCAGAAGTTTCAGTACCAAATCTTGAAAATAATTTTTACTTTCTTCCACAACTGCTTCCTTAATATTTCCAGGTGAAAGATTTAACTCAAGTTGAATAAGACTAGCTTTAAACTCCAATTTTTTTAAATCTCTTTCATACCTCTTTTGCATTTTTAAATGACTTAAATCTTTCAAGGATTTAATTTCAGAGATTAACTTTACCCTTCTTTTATTCATACCACTAGTTTTTATCCGGATTATTTTGGTCTTCATTCAACCCCAAATCCTGATTAGTTTCTTCAATGGCTTCTGTCAGCGCTGCAATTATTGGATCAATAATCCATTTCACACGGTTACTCCAAACAATAAACCCGCCTACTCCATAGAGAAGAGCCACTGATAAAAAACCAATAGAGTCTTGATTACATAGCTCTCCAATAAATTGCGCTAACGCTAAGCTCGAAAAAAAAATCACCATAAACGCAGTAAAACCAACAATTGCATTAGAAATAATCTTGGTGAGTAAAAAGACCAATTTATCGAACGCTACGATTTGATAATAATCTAGGTGCGCATTAATTAACTCAATCAGCTTATTCGCAGATTCCCGTATAGCACTAGATATTTTAATAAACGACATAAAACTAATTTAGATCAAAAAACTATACTGTAGCTTCCGCTACCTTATCTTTCAAACTACCAGCTGTTGCCGTAACTTTTTCTTTTAACTCGTCTGCCTTTTCAGGCATGCCTGATTCGGTAATAGTGGTTTTCAATTCATCCGTTAAATCCGTAATCATAGATTTCAACTTTTCAATTTCAACTTGATATTGTTTATCAATGTCACCTCCTAAATCAACTGCTTTATTACGGATTGTTTCTCTTGTTTTCTCGCCCATCTCTGGTGCAAATAGTACTCCAGCTACCACCCCTGCCGCAAAACCTGCTGTAAGGGTTACCAACAATTTACTCATGTCGTTCATCGCGCTTGTTTTAATGTTTACTTAACAAATTTACGTTATTCAAGCGAGGTAAGTTCTAGAAACAATCAACTCTTAAAATAAGAGTTAATAAAATTATTAAGAGTCTCCCTAAACCCCTTAAATTAATATTTTTGTGAAACATAATTCAGCTAAGCATGCTATCATTTACAGAAGAGAACTATTTAAAAACTATTTTTTCGTTAATAGAAAATAATAAAGGCACCGCCTCTACTAATGAAATAGCGGAAAAAATTCAGACCAAGGCTCCTACTGTCACCGATATGCTAAAGCGATTATCTACTAAGAAGTTAATTATTTACAAACCCTATCAGGGAGTTTTTTTCACAGATGAGGGTTTATCTATTGCACTAAACTTAGTTAGAAAACATAGGATTTGGGAAACATTTCTTGTTAAAAAATTAGGTTTTGGTTGGGGCGAAGTTCACGACATAGCGGAAGAATTAGAACATGTGAAAAGTGTTGAGCTTATTAATAAGTTGGAAGAGTTTTTAGGATTTCCAAAATTCGATCCCCATGGAGACCCGATTCCAGATAGCGAAGGTCGATTAGAGTTTCATAAAGATGTTACTATTTCAAATTTAGGATTGAATCATTTTGGGCTCATTGTGGGGCTCAAAGATACGTCTTCCGATTTTCTGAACTATTTAGTTAAGTCGGGACTTACGCTTGGCCAATCCGTGGGTATTAAAGATATCAATGATTTTGATCAATCCATAGATATTATAGTAGGTTCATCTAATAACTTGACCGTTTCTAATACGGTTGCTCAGAACATTTTCATTAAAAAACTATCCAGATAATCATGTCAGACAACATTGTAATAAAAAACAAAAAAGCCTCGCATGAATACGAGTTCATTGAGAAGTTTACCGCTGGGATGGTCTTAGAAGGCACTGAAATAAAATCTATTCGTCAAGGAAAAGCTAGTATAATGGAGGCTTATTGTCGTATAGCAAACAGTGAGATGGTTATTTTTAACATGCATATTACAGAATACGATAAAGGTGGGTTTACCAATCACGAACCTAACAGAGAACGTAAACTTTTACTGAATAAAGCAGAGATTAAAAGATTAGAGAAAAAATTGCAAGATCAAGGCTTAACAATTGTTCCTACTCGTTTGTTTATCTCTAAAAGCGGATATGCTAAAATTAATATTGCACTCGCAAAGGGCAAGAAATTATTCGACAAAAGGGAGTCTTTAAAACAAAGCGATAGCAAAAGGGATATCGACCGAGTAATGAACAATAGATAATTTAAATAGTTGCATTAAATAAACTTAAAAAGTAATTACACTTAGCCCAATTCCCCAGCCTATTCAAACGTATATTGCGATGCATAAAAGCGGCTACATGAGCAGACCAATTGTTAAGTTTAATACAAAAAAAGATCCAGAGTTTTATAGCACTTTAAAGAAACGCGTAAACCGTTATTTTGAAGAAAATAAAATCTCGAAATATGCAAATAATGAAATGAAAATGAAAACGGTTTTCATGATTTTACTGTATTTCTCACCGCTGTTGCTAATGTATGCGCAAGTAGTTACATCTCCAGCATTGGTTATGCTAATGTGGGTTATAATGGGGTTTGGAATGTCTGGAATTGGTTTATCTATCATGCATGATGCAAATCACGGAGCTTATTCGAAAAACAAGAATGTAAATTCAGCGCTAGGTTTTTTAATCAATTTTATAAGCGCTTATCATGTAAACTGGAAAATCCAACATAACGTTTTACACCATTCGTATACAAACATTGATGAACATGATATGGATCTTGAAAATCCAATTATGCGCTTCTCTCCTGAGCAAGACTTCAATGCTAAATTCAAATATCAAGCATTTTATGCGCCTTTCCTTTATTCCATAATGACGCTGTATTGGTTTGCGAGTAAAGATTTTGAACGTATCATAAATTATAAAAAAAGAGATCTTTTAAGTACGCAAGGTTTAACATATGGTAAAGCCATGAGAAATGTGATATTTCACAAGGTGTGGTACATTACCATAACACTAATAATACCAATGATTGTTGTACCTGTTGCATGGTGGCAAATTCTAATTGGGTTTATTATTATGCACCAAATTACAGGATTGTCTTTAGCCCTCATTTTTCAACCCGCACATGTTATTGAAGAGACGCAGTTTTTTCATAAAAACGAGAATGGTTCGGTCGAAAATAATTGGGCAATACATCAAATGAAAACTACCGCCAATTTCGCAAATAAAGCCACCTTTTTTGCTTGGTTTATTGGTGGATTGAATCACCAGGTGGAGCATCACCTGTTTCCGAAAATATGTCATGTTCATTATAAACATATTGCTAAAATCGTTAAAAAAACAGCATTGGAGCATGGTGTTCCTTATCACCAACATGAAACATTTCTTGATGCGGTGCGTAGTCACTTTTCTTTATTGAATGGTTTAGGAACGGGGTCTTATGATAAAAACCTATCAAAAAGTGCCTAATCTAACTTTATTATAAAAGTAAAACCTGAACAAAGATTCAGGTTTTACTTTTATAATATAACCCCAATCTAAATTAAAATAGTCCGTCTATCTATATATTAACCTAATATAGATATCTATCACCTTTAAAATAGAACAAGTATACACGGCTGTATTTCATATGAAAATAGAATTCTACGAGTTTAGCTCAGCTTTAAAGCTCAAATAAATGACGTTTACCTTATTCGTTTCTAAACTTAGAAATGAGCCAAAGCTGGCTTAGTATTTCCCGCGTTCACTCTGTTTTTTAATTACTAGTTTGTCGTTTAAATAACCGAATGTGACGAGGCGATAAAGTGAGCTTTTATAGGACCTTTTTAAAATTTAAATAAAATGCCTACCTAATGCGGTTCACTTTAATACATGTACCATTCTCTTTGATAAAAGAGTGATTACAGCCAATTACCCATTATTTTTAATGAGCGTACTTAAGCTAGCTTCGAATTACTCGAACCCATTGCACACCCTTCATTGACTTTATTTCCACAAAATAAATTCCGGTTGGAAAGCTAGAAAAGTCTACCTGATAGCTCTCATATATACGGGCTAAATTTGTGTCTAAATAAACCACTTTTCCAATACTATTAGAAATAGTGACAGAAACATCCGAGTCTATAATTGGAAAATAAGCAATACCTTTTGTTGGATTAGGGTACGCATTAATACTTAATCCATTCTGACTAATATCATTTACACCTGTGATAAAATAATGAGCCAATCCAAAATTTGGAATCCCAAACCCGTAATCATCATTAGGAGTATTAAACTGATCTGCACTTTCTTCAATAGCATGAAAAACATCCATGCTCGTATAGCTGTTTTGTGATTGCCACAAACAAGCCGCTGCCCCTGCTAAAATGGGCCCTGAGAATGAGGTTCCATTAATATTAAATATGGTATCAACTCCAATTGGCATGGGTACACTGCCTCCCATAGCCATCACATTCGGCTTTACTCTACCATCATAAGATGGACCACGGGAACTAAAACCAGTGACTACTCTATCTGGATATACCGCTCCAATAGCTAATACACTATCCCCATCGGCAGGAGCGCCAATATACCTCCATGAATTACCCCCCGAATTACCTGCGCTATTTACCACTAAAACCCCTTTAGAAGCGGCAATATCGGATCCTATGGTAATTATAGTTGTATTTCCATCTAAATCAGCATAGGTGTGATTTTGAGTAGAATCGTCAAACGTTGTGTATCCTAATGAAGTATTAAAAATATCAGCTCCTACACTATCTGCAAACTCAGCACCGGCTACCCAATTATACTCTTCAATAATATTTTCAGTTGGCGCATCTTCTGTACGGAGCAACCAATAACTAGCATCAGGAGCTGAACCCACGTAAAATCCTGGGATATTACCTGCCATAGAGTTTAATACAAAAGCACCATGGTTGGAATATTGGGTGTAATCCACGGGTTGATCTAACACAAAATCCCAAGTACCTAGCACCCTGTTTTCTGTAAATAATGGTTGCAAAATAGTTGTTGTGTCTGCACCATAAAACCCCGCATCTAGAACAGCTATAACCATTCCCGACCCTGTGTATCCTAAATCATGTAAGTAATCCACATGAATCATTTTATTTTGAGTTTCCGAAAACCCATAATCAATTACCTCTGCCCCTAATTGAGGTAGGTCTTCTACTACCGTTTTAAAACCTACAACATCCATCTTCGTAGATTTCACCCCTAAAAAAGGACTCATTACACTTTTAGAACCTGCCGAATCAACAAACGGAAGGTTTAAGACTTGATTTAAGCCGCTTGTATCGGTTGTTTGAATAACGATACCATTTAACCATTTAGAAGACACCAATACTCTAAGTGTAGCTGTTTGCTTTACTGTTTGCACATAGATTGGGTTCACCGGAAAATCTTGTACTGTGATTGAAATACTTTGAAAAGCTCTTCGATCTATTGACCTTTGACTTAAGTAATCTAAAGGAGTTGAAACAGAATATGGGCTATTATCTTTATCCGTGAATTGAATCCAATATTTTTCAGGAGCTACCTGCGCGGTCATAGTTTTGCAAATTAAAAACAGCACCCCTACTGCTGAAACTATATTAATTTTTCTTAGTCCCCAATTCATAATATTCTTTTTTATAAACTTCTCCATCTTCATCATAATATACCCATTCACCATCTCGAACGGCATGTTTATATGTTCCTTGAACATTAATTATTCCAGATCTATATATTTTTTGTAACCCATCTAATTGGCCATCTTTTATTGAACCTTCCGATAATAAAACACCTTCTCCGTCAAAGGTTTTTCTATACCCATTTTCTATCCCGTTTACGTATTCCGTTTTTCTAGATAATGACCCGTTTAGATTGTAAACAATATAAACGCCATGTTTTACTCCTTTAATAAATGTTTCTTTACTAGCTAGTACCCCTTTTCTATCGTAAAAACGCCAAACACCTTCTTTCTTCTCATTCACATAATAACCAAATGCAGCTTTTTTTGAATTCGAGTGAAAATGAGTAGCTAACGCAGAGTCAGACGTAGAATATTCTAAAGTCGTAATAATGGTACCCTCTTTGTCATAGTACTTGAATTTACCATAAGCCATATCATCTTTAAATTGTCCTTTATATTTCACGACTCCATTCTTACGTTTTTTTTCCCAGTACCCCTGCTTTAAACCGTTCTCATCAGTCACATTTTGAGTTTGACTAAATCCAGCAATTGAAGAAAAAAAAAGAAGCCAAAACCCAATAATTGATCCGTAATATATATATGTCTTCATAATTGATATTTAACCTTTAATCAGTTTTGTTTTTAATTCCGTAAAGAAGCCTATTCCGTAAGCATATAATTGAATAAACGAAGTTGGCACACTTAATAACCCAATTATCACTGATTTATTTTGAAAACTGGAATCCAATAAAATAGCTAGGTAATATACCGATAAGAATGTTGCACCCAAAATAAATAATGGAGGGTACACCATTAAGCTTATTATCCACAACCAAATACAAACGACAAAAAATGCAGGCAGCATGTGAACCAGTTTCAATTCACTCGGATAAAATCGCCAAATATTAATACGTGCCCTGCCAAAGAAATGAAGTTGTGAATAAAATTGATTTAAACTCGTTCTCCGTTTGTGATAAATAAAGGCATTTGGAATAAGTGCGGTTTTAAAACCATTGTTAATAATCCGAATCGAAAACTCAATATCTTCTCCCATCCTAGTTATAACAAATCCACCAACCTCTTCATACACTTTTCGTGACAAGCCCATATTAAAACTCCTAGGGTGAAATTGGCCCACATGACTTTCTCTACCTCTTATTCCACCTGTAGTGAACAAAGAAGTCATAGAATAGCTAATAGCCTTTTGTACTGAAGTGAAAGACTCATGCGCAGCATCAGGTCCTCCAAAAGCATCTACATATGTATTATTCAGATAATCTTCTACGGCTTGAAAGTAATGACTTGGAATTATCGCATCCGAATCAAATATCACAAAGTAATCTCCTTTAGCTATCTCAAAGCCTACATTTCGGGCAAAACCCTGTCCAGTGTTTTCTTTAAAATGATACTGAATATTTAATTTTTCTGAATATTTGGAAATAACACTTTTCGCATCATGAATAGACCCATCTTCAATAATTACAACTTCGAAATTAGCATAAGACTGTTTAGTTAACGATTCTAATAATTCATCAATCTCTTCAGGTCTATTGTATAATGGAATTATTGCCGAATAAAATCTACCCATTATTTAATCAATATTGGTTTGCGCTTCAATTTGATATTGGTTTCTATCGCTAGAAGAGCGGGATATCATCTCCCCTAAAAAACCCGCTAAAAACATTTGAGTACCTAAAATCATCATTACCAATGAAATATAAAACATAGGACTATCTGTCACCAATCTTAAGGACTCGTGGTTGATCACATAGTATAGTTTCTCCGCTCCTAAGAACCCGGTAATCATGAACCCTATAAAGAACATTAATGTGCCAAACAGCCCAAAAAAGTGCATTGGTTTTTTACCATATTTCGTTACAAATGTGATAGACAATAAATCTAAAAAACCATTAATAAAGCGCTCTAAACCAAATTTAGTTACCCCATACTTACGTGGGTAATGCTTTACCACTTTCTCTCCTATTTTTGTAAACCCACCTCTTTTAGCAATGACAGGAATATATCGGTGCATCTCACCGTAAACTTCGATAGATCTGACCACGGTACCTCGGTAAGATTTTAATCCACAGTTAAAATCATTTAATTCAATTCCCGATAATTTACGGGTAGCCCAATTAAATAATTTGGTAGGGATGGTTTTTGTAATTGGATCAAATCGCTCTTTTTTCCAACCTGAAATTAAGTCGTAACCTTCTTTCATAATTAGATCATATAACTCCGGAATTTCATCTGGGCTATCTTGAAGATCAGCATCCATGGTAATTACCACATCTCCTTTTGTTTCCTGAAAGCCTATATGAAGGGCTCCCGACTTCCCATAGTTTCTCCTGAACTTAATTCCTTTAATATTTGAATTAGCCACAGATAATTTTTCTACAATTGACCAAGAAGTATCTGTACTTCCATCGTCAATAAATAGAACCTCGTAAGAATAGTTGCCGTCAACCATCACCTTAGCGATCCACTCCGCCAGTTCTTTCAATGATTCTTCCTCATTAAAAAGAGGAATAACCACCGAAATATCGAGTCTTTCTATTATGCTCATTTAATTATCCCTCGTTATTTACAGTAAATGGATTCGGGTCTTCTTTTTTGGTAATTGCTGCTCCAATAATTGCCCCAATTGAGCCAAACAGCAAGGTCATAAGATAGGTTTTAATAAATCCAGTCATCGTATAGTTATCATAAACAGATTTTTTAATATCCTCATCCAAATCATCATAAATTTGCTCCAATTGATCTTCTGGCATATCAAAATTTTCCATCATTGACATTGTTTTTTCAATGGTTGCTTCGCCAATTTTACCCGGTAATTCGGGATCAATTACGGTTCCAAGCATGTGATTAAACAAGAGATATAAAAATGCCCCCAAAGCATAAATGACCATAATTGATTTAAAGCCTTCGCCAATACTCATAAATCCACCAAGAGCACTACGAACTTGAATCCCCATAAAAACCATCAAACCCAGTCCAACCGCTAATGAAATAGCTACATTAAAATAACTCATCATAGCATCTACACCCATAATATAGGTCACCATTAGGTAAATAATATTTACAGCACCATAAATAAGGCCGTTTTTTATGTAAAATTGACTGTCTTGCATATAATTTATTTTTTAGATTAAACTAGGGTAACAAATATATTCAAACCCTATGATAATAGATGGCTCTACCTCATAATAACG
>JBLFZF010000025.1:0-32336 GCA_047610145.1 Salibacteraceae bacterium
ATTCAGAACCACACTCTTGGAAATTTGATCAATTGTATGATGATTTTTTACAGGATAAATACCCTATCTATTCTAAAAACTATTCGATTACCAATGGCGGAACCAGTAAATTACATTCTTACGATGGTACACAAATTATCCATTTCCATGCGAGATATAAAAAAGTGAGGGTTCTTAAAGGGTTATTTTGGTTTAATATCACAGCGTTTGGATCTACATGGGCTAAAGCGTATGCCCATAATAATTCATCTAGTAATAATTACAGAGAGTTGATGTTAGCTCATGATATAAAAGGCTTTAAAAATTATAAAAGTGGCATTCAAATAGGGTATGATAATGCCCCAGGAGGTTGGTATGCTACACCCTATTTAATTAATTGCAGAATTGATAATAAGTATCAGAAAAGTGAAAACGATATAAAATATACGCGCGCTACTTTCATGACTACCACCTCTGCTTTTGGCATTGAAGCAGACTACAACAACGTTTACAATACTTGGGAGGATTATACTGGGAGAATTAAATATGATCCCAACAAAATTTTAACGCCTTTTGATGAAGTGTATGGGATGGAAGGTATTTGTGAGGAACATGTAAGGATTAGTAAAAGTACGGGTGAATATTTAATTGATGATGTTTTACGATTTGATTATGATAACTCGCAGCGCCCTCAAAATAGGTTAAATGCAACGATCAATCAAAAGGTAAACGGGCCGGTAGCGTATGTCGCAAAAGAGAAATATATTTTTGGTGGAAGCGGTAATACCTATACCGCCCAAAGTAATGCTAATATTAATATCAAGGCGGGTGAAGAAATTGTGTGGCTTCCTGGGTTTAGTACCGAAGATGGCGCAAATATTACGGCAGAAATTACTACGGTAGATTATAGTACCGTATTTATGAAAACCAATGTACCTAATACCCAACCGGTAGATTATACGCAACCGTCTCCCTATTGGGGGCACGTATTTAATTACGGAGCCATTACAGGAATTGGAGATCATACCAAGAATACGATGATGACTATTTACCCCAACCCGGTGAAGAATATGTTGAATCTAGAAATACTTGGGTTGGAAGGCTATACGGATTTAGAGTTGCATATTTATTCCAATACCGGTAAATTAGTGTATTCGAGTAAAATACATGGTCAACAGCAGCTAGTAATAAATTCAACCGCCTTTGCACAAGGTGTTTATTATTGCAAAATACTATCGGGCCAAACAGAACTGTATCAAACCGAATTTGTAAAAATTAAGTAAGGATGAAAAAGACAATAGGTATTTTAGTAGTTATCGCATTGGCAACTTTAGCCAGCTGCAAAAAAGAGGTAGGTAATGTTATAGTAGAGGGGCGAGTAATCAACGTAGGTACCCAGCAACCCATTAAAGGGGTAACGGTAGTGATAGAAAACGAAGTAAGTTTTACACCCAGCCATTTAGATTCTACATTTACCAATGCCAATGGAGAATTTAGGATTGAATTACCTAACGAAGAGGCTGCATGGGTATACCTACGTAAAGACGGTTGGACGTTTCATTCCAGTAGTCTCAGCAATGTAACAGGTTATTTAACCTATTACCCTGTGGGGACGACTTCTAATGTGAAATTAGAAATGTATCCAGATGCTCGGTTTGATGGTAAATTCCTTAGTACAACACCCTCTCCTAGTGATTCGTTTTATTTTAATCCATTAACATATTATGGGTCAATTAACTACGGAGGGGGGGGGAGGCTTTATTTTGGAGAAAGTCCGTATGATGTTAGTTCAGGAGATGACGGTTCATTAATAAGAGGAGATTTATACTATCGTTATGGCATCAATTACACCAAAAACGGAGAATGGTTTGTCAAAGTAGATAGTGTTTATGTAGGTGCTTTTGAAACCTTTACGGATACGATTTATTACTAAGTTAGGAGCCTGAAGACGAAGAAATTTTCTTAACCGATGTTCATTGTTTTTGACTTAATCATTATGGAAATTTACATTCCAAATGAGAGCTCCCATGAAAAATACATTATTTATACTCCCCTTTTCTTATGCTGAGCCTTTCGAAGTAGGTTTTTTTGGGATTGAAAAAGTATTCTATATGATTGGTTTGCTAAGTTTATTATTATCCAGCTGTAAAAAAGAAGTAGGAAATGTCATTGTTGAGGGTAGAGTGATCAACGTAGGTACCCAGCAACCCATTGAAGGGGCAACCGTAGTAATAGAAAACGAAGTGAGTTTTACGCCAAGCCATTTAGATTCTACTTTTACTAACGCCAATGGAGAGTTTAGGATTGAACTCCCTAATGAAGAGAACGCTTGGATTTATCTGCGTAAAGAGGGGTATACATTCCATTCAAGTAGTCTAAATAATGTGACAGGTTATTTAACATTTTACCCCGTAGGTACCACGAGTGGGGTGAAGTTAGAAATGTATCCAAAAGCTTGGTTTGCGGCAAAATTCTTAAGTACTAGTCCTATGATTGATGATTCATTATATTATATGAGATTAGCTTATTCTACATCAGTTGATTATTTTGGGGGGGGGGATAGGATATTTAAAGGGGTAGGTCCATTTTCAGCAAGTACAAATCCAGATGGATCTTTAATCAGAGGAGATCTATTCTTTAGATATGGACTTAACTACACGAAAAATGGAGAATGGTTTGTCAAAGTAGATAGTGTATATGTGGGTGCTTTTGAAACTTTTACGGATACTATTTATTATTAGATTGGAAGCTTGAAGACGGTAGTTGGAAGAAATTTTCTTAACCGATGTTCATTGTTTTTAAAGTGCCGATTTCCGAAATTTACCTTCTAATTAATTCTAATACTATGAGATTTTTGGGTATTGTATTTTTATTCTGGATTGTAATTCTAGCCAGCTGCAAAAAAGAAGTAGGCAATGTCATTGTAGAAGGTCGTGTAATAAATGTAGGAACCCAACAACCTATAGAAGGGGTAACCGTAGTGATAGAAAACGAAGTAAGTTTTACGCCAAGCCATTTAGACTCCACGTTTACCAATGCCAATGGAGAGTTTAGGATTGAACTCCCTAATGAAGAAGATGCATGGATATACCTTCGTAAAGATGGTTGGACATTTCATTCCAGTAGCTTGAACAATGTGACTGGGTATTTAACCTATTATCCTGTGGGAATGACTTCGAATGTCAAACTAGAAATGTATCCTGATGCTAGGTTCAATGGGAAATTTATGAATACAAATCCGTCTCTGGATGATTCATTGTATTTTAATGAGTTAACTTACTTTGGGTCAATTAATTATGGAGGGGGGGGCTTCTTCGTAAGGGATTAGGACCTCATAAAGCTAGTGCAGGGGATATAGGTTTTTTAATCCGTGGTGACTTATATTTTCGCTATGGTCTTAACTACACTAAAAACGGAGAATGGTATGTAAAAGTAGATAGTGTATATGTGGGTGCTTTTGAAACTTTTACAGATACGATTTATTATTAGATTTTGAGTAGTTCACTAGGGTTCATTGGATGGAATCGGATAAAATTGGAATTTTACACAGATAAAAATTAAATAATTATGAAAAAGAGCATAGGAATTTTAGTAGTTATCTGGCTGGTGTTTTTAGCCAGCTGCAAAAAAGAAGTAGGTAATGTCATTGTAGAAGGCAGAGTAATAAATGTAGGGACCCAACAACCCATTGAAGGGGTAACGGTAGTGATAGAAAACGAAGTAAGTTTTACACCCAGCCATTTAGATTCTACATTTACGAATGCAAATGGAGAATTTAGGATTGAACTCCCTAATGAAGAAGATGCGTGGATTTATCTGCGTAAAGACGGGTATACATTCCATTCGAGTAGCTTAAATAATGTAACGGGGTATTTAACGTATTTCCCTGTAGGTACCACCAGTGGGGTGAAGTTAGAAATGTATCCCGATGCTTGGTTTGATGGGAAGTTTTTAAGTACTAATCCATCGTCAAATGACTCGCTGTATTACAAGCCTTTAACATATTCTGGTTCAATTAATTATGGAGGGGGGGGGATAAGACTTTTAAGAGGTGTTGGTCCTTTCGATGTCAGTTCAGCAGATATTGGTTCATTGATCCGAGGAGATTTATATTACCGATATGGTCTTAACTATACCAAAAACGGAGAATGGTTTGTCAAAGTAGATAGTGTATATGTGGGTGCTTTTGAAACCTTTATGGATACTATTTATTACTAAGCGTAGAGTTAGTAGTTCGAACATGAAAGTTTTTCAACTAAAAATGCCTCGTATCTTTTGAAAGATACGAGGCATTTTTTTGTTAAAGTAATTTAGTTCTATTCCAATACAAATCTCTGGGTATCCATTCCATTTTTTGAAATTGTTTGGATGAGGTAAATACCATTGGTTAGATTCCCTCTCGATACAGTAAACAGGGTTTCTGATTCAATTAACTCTCCATTGAAAATGGTTTTTACTCGGTTTCCAGTAACGTCATACATTACAATTTCAACTGTTTCATTGGAATTGCTCTTAACGTTTAAATAAACTACATCTCTAGAAGGATTTGGATAAGCCGTTACCTTAAACAGTTGATCTGTAATTGTAGTAATTCCAAGAGTAGTTGAGTCCACTTTAAAGCTCCATGTGTCAGATACGGTAGTGTCTACACCATTTAATGACCCGGTAACTTTCCAATAATATGTTTGCCCGTGTACCAGGTTGTTTAATGACCATTCGGTATCCGTGTTATTAGATGAACTAGAAATGTAGTTTAACTGATGCCATTCATAATCTATGCTCGTAAATGTAGTATCGGTATCGATTTCTAAAGCATAGTAATCAATAGTGTCTATGGCATTCCAATTCAATAATGGATTTATAGAAACGCCAGAAGTCCCATTGTATGGCGCTCGTAAATGTAAGTCTCTGTTTACGCCTCCATTTAAGTTGATGTTATCTATAAATATGTTATTTCCTCCATTAGCGTTGTATTCAAATTTAAACCTCAAATTTGCTGTTAAATGTTCAGTCGGAATAGCAATTAGATTTGATTTCCAGTCGCTTGTATTAGGAGATACATAAGCAGAATTTTTAGACGTTGTCGTACTCAATGAGTTGCCACCTAATACTTTGAGTACTTTCCATTCTTCGCCACAATTACCAGAAACATAAATACGTACGTAATTACTAGATTCGCCAACGATTGGGGCATAGGCATGTACAAAACTCAAGTTTCCTGAATCCAGATTACTTGCATCGTAAGCCATACTGGTAACACTAATTTTCCCATCGTTTCCGAATGCAGAAGCGCGTAAGGATTGGTTTCCTGAATACCCATTGGTAGGATCTAAAAACCAACCAAAACTGCTAGATTGGATATTGGCAAACCAACTCATTTCGGTGAGGTTGTTTCCTTGTTCAAAATCTTCGGTAAACGGAGCGGTATGTCCGTAAGAGGATAACACAGTAATGAAATTAGACTTGATAGTTGTAGCGGTCTGTGCGGTAGAATCTTCCACAGTTAAACGTACTTCATAGGTTCCAGGAGTGCTATAGGTAACCACCGGATTCTTTTGGCTAGAAATAGGTATGTCTGCTCCCTCAAATGTCCATTGATGTGACTTTGGGTTAAAGAAAGAGTAGTCTGTAAATTGAACCATTTGTCCTACACATACTTGTTGACTAGATACTTCAAATTCGGCACTACAAATTCCGGGGTTTAAGTTGTTGACTCCTGAGGCCATTAAATTATTACCTGAAACTAGGTTTGCAAGCGTAGAGTGACTTAAGAATGCGGCTTGCATTCTAGCTTTCTGGCCTAAAGTATACATGTTTTGACAATCATTGTAACTCATGTAATTCTCAATTTGATCTTTTACATCAAGTGCGTAAGGGCTAGGACCTTGTGTATCATTAGTACATTGATTTTGGTTTTTGTCGCACGTTTGTGTGGAAAAATCTACAGGTGGGGTATCACAAACACGATCTCCGGAATTACTACAAGAACTACCACATCCACTTTGAAAAGTGTGCATTAAATTCAAACAATGACCCACTTCATGAGTTAAAGTTCTATCTGCTGAAGTAGCGGTTCCAATTGAGCCTATTCTATCGTTACGAATAATTACACCATAGGTATTCCAATTCCCCGTACCCGGAAATTGTGCGTAGCCTAAAATAGTTCCTTGAACACCAGCGCTATTAATGCTATTAACTACCCAAACATTGAAGTACTCACTAGAAGGCCAATAGCTTTCAGATTTTACGTTTTGTCCGGCATCATACGGTAAATTAGGATTATTAATTCTGTTTATCCCATTGGTACAAGTTCCATTGGGATCTATTTGAGCGAGTCTAAATTCTATTTCAGAATCTACGGCATACGGAGCGAAAATGGCACGTGTATTTCCTGTATCAGAATTCGTTCTTCTAAAGTCTTCGTTGATCATATCCATGGCACTCAAAATTTGCTCATAGCTGATGTTACCAATTTCATTATCATGAAATATATGAAACACTACTGGGATAACTGTAAGGTCACGAGAACTCGTGTTTAAAGTAGAAGGATCAACATTGATCAAGGTGTTGTTCTGGAAATCTGTTTGTAAAGATGGATTTTCTAAAATTTGTTGTTCCAAAAAATAGTCCGTTCCACAAATGGTTTGTGCATTCACAAAAGGAATGGCAATGAAAGCTATAATAAGCCCAATTAAATTTTTCATACGTAGCAAAATAATATCGTGTAGTAATGATTTACTGAACTATAAATTTTTGACGAACTGTTTCGCCCTCAATGTTCAGGTTTAGAAAATAAAAACCTGGAGTAAACTTCATTTCTGAAAGATTGAACAGATGTGTTCCTGCTCCGTAATACGATGCTTCTTGAATGGTATACGATTTACCGACCATGTTAGTTACTGTAATGTCTACGTTTTTTCCTTTCTCTAAAGAAAACTCCAATACCCCAAATTCTTTCATAGGGTTTGGATATAGTTTAAATTGGTATTTATGCACTAAAATATCTTGAGTAGAAACCCCATTATTCGCTACGGTAAAATTCCAAACGCTACTCCATGCTTGAGCTTGCCCCCCCTTGATTAAACGTACTCTCCAAAAATAGGTTTGACCATTTGTTAAGCCAGAAGGAGTATATTCTGTATCTAAACCATCCGTAATTGCAATGAAATTATTTATGCCCGTTTGTAAGTTTGAAGTACTAAAATTAGCCTCCGAATCTAACTGATACTCATAAGCGTCTACTCCGTTACCTATCGCTTTCCAAGCGATTGTTTGGGTATTAGGTACACTTGTTTGTCCGTTAAGTGGATATTTTAACTGAGCAATATCTGTATAGTTACCCGTAATATTGAAGTCATCAATGTAAAGGTTATTACCCGACATATTTTCAAAAACGAATTTAAACTGATTGGTTTGGGCTAATAAATTACCTGAGATATTAGAGACGTTTATTGTTTTCCAATCGGCATTTGAACTGGGGGTATAATATCCAGGAGTAACCGAAACATTACTCATTGTAGGTCCGTACCCAGACCAGCGTGGAGTCCATGTTTTACCACAATCATTAGATACATAAAACACTAATTTAGTGGCATCGGAGCTTGTCTT
Organism: Salibacteraceae bacterium; assembly: GCA_047610145.1. GTDB lineage: Bacteria > Bacteroidota > Bacteroidia > Flavobacteriales_G > Salibacteraceae > CAJXZP01. Next base: position 7,588 of record JBLFZF010000025.1, read on the forward strand.
TTGTGCGTAGGCCACTTTAAAAGAAATATTTACCGAGGAGAATAATCTTAAATCGTAAGTAGTTGTAAGTAACTCATCTTCAGTTTTATTGGTATTGCCATAATTTTCCATTTTTATCGCAGCAGAACCCGAAAAACCACTCGTGGCATCAGCTTCAAATTGATAGGCATCATTAAAATCATTTACGGCATACCAGTTTTCATGGTTTAGTTGATTTACAGATGAAAAGTCTTCCATGTAGGGGGCAAATTTCCCTAACATCGGATTAACCATAATATATCCTACTTTATTTTCACTGACTGAATTAGTAGCGTTTGATGAGGTTAATGAGACATCATATACTCCTGGAGAAGAATAGACTTCTGTTGGGTCTTGATCGGTAGAAGAACCACTTTGACCACCAGAGATACTCCATGCCCATGAGTTAGGATCGTATTCTGACAAATCTGTAAAATCAATAGATTCATATTGACAAATGGTTAGCCTATTGGCTGTGAAATCAGCAAAAGTGAGTTGATTAACTCCAGTGGCGTTAAGATTTTGAGCAGTAGATAAATTGTTTCGTTGCGCTACGGTTGAATTTAAAGCTGCATTGACGACTACCGCTTGGCCTTGGGTAAACATCACTGTACAGTCGGAGTAATCCATGTGGTTTTGAGTATTGTCTAATGAACCACACGATTGGTAAGAGGTATTACACCCAAAAGTACCAATACAATTTGGTGTATCGTTAATTCCATCATCTCCGTTACAATTGGTAGATTGCCCTGGGTTGTTCGTATTTCCCCAAGTATGTGATAAATTTAAGTAATGACCTATCTCATGAGAGATGGTTCTGGCATATAACGGAAGGCCAGTTCCAATGCTACCAATGTATTGGGATAAGCAAATAATACCATCATCTGCAGGAAAGCTTTGAGCAGAACCTGGTTTGTAGGCATACGCTAAAACACCATTCGGAATACCGCTGCCCCAGCTCTTTACTACCCAAATATTTAAGTAAGAACTTCTAGGCCATGTGTTTAGCTTGGCTGCGTCACCACCATTATTTGTTTGAGCAGATACAATGCGGTCTATACCGTTTGTAGAATTTCCGTTTGGATCTAACTGAGCTAATCTAAACTCAATATCCATGTTCCCAATTACACTGGTAAAGGAGGCAACTACATCTGAAATATCTGCATTTGTACCGCTATAATCTTCATTTAAAATACGTACTTGATCAAATACTTGGGCATCGCTAATGTTTTCGGTTCCGTTTTGATGAATAATATGAAAAACCACGGGAATAACCTTTAATGCTCGCGCACCTCTTTGATTCTCATAATTAGATAATTCGTGTAGTAATTGATTTTCAGCATCCAAAATATCTTGAATACGTTCTGGATGTTGCTCTTTTAATTGTTGATCCATAGAAACCTGACCACACCAATTGGCTGATCTTTGACCAAAACTATTTCCAATAGTTACTATGGAAAATAGTAATATTAATACAAGTGGACTCCTCTTTCTCATAGCTCTTTAAAATGGGATCGCTAAAATAGGTTTTTTATGAAGTTAAGTAAAGCATTATGCATACATACCACCTTTAAAAAGGATGGCCTTGTGATTTTTATGATAGTTATTTGGATCAAATAGAGTTTATTTACCTTCCGGAATTTCCAGTACAGATAGTGCGCTCAATTTATAACAGTCGTATCACAAGGATATAAATGAATTCTGAATTTAATGTGTTAACTATAGTTGCCCCTATTTTTTCAGTGATTCTGCCGCTGTGTATACTTCTTTCAGATATTAAGTTTGTAGATGAAAGTCTGTTACACCAGCATGAGAAATCAAACAAAAAATTGTTGCCCGAACTACACGTGAAGCGATAATATCAGAGGTGATTTAACCGATGAGGTAAGTCAGAAAAATACCTCATCGATTTATGCATTTAATCTGTTACAGTAACTCCATTCCAAAAAGCTACATAGTTTTTAAAGCCTTCAGCCAAACTACTAGGAGTTGGGTAGAACCAAGCAGCATCTGGATTTTTTTTTCCATCAACATGTATACTATAATAGCTTGCTTGACCTTTCCACGGACAGCGAGTATGTGTATCGGAAGAGCTAAAAAACTCTTTTTTAATGGAGTGAGGCGGAAAATAGTGATTCCCTTCAATTTGTATAGTTTCGTTACTTTCGGCAATAATTTTACCATTCCATTTTGCGATAGCCATAGTTGTTTTTTTTAAAGTTTATGAACTGCAGGAAAGCATAGAGCAACCTACTTTATTTCGCGCCCATTCGGGTCTTTTTGCAAACCATTTTTCGTATTCTATTTGTTCAGAGTATGGGTCTTTTAACAAGGCGTAAATTTCTTGCAGTAAATTTAAATCACCTTTCTCTGTAGCATCAATTACTAATTGGGCCATATAGTTGCGGAGTACATATTTCGGATTCACCGCGTTCATATTCATTTTACGATCAGCATCGGAAAGGTCTTCTAATTCAAGGCGTTTCTGGTATTGAGAAATCCAGTTAATCCAGTTGTTTAAAACCTCACCCGTAATTTCGTTCGGAACATAAAAGGCCTCTTGAACTACTTGTAATGATTCCATAGAATCTTTTTCAGTTACAGAAACAGAGCTTAAATTTCTAAAGAAAATAGTCATGTCCGTTTCTGATAATTGAAGTGTTTTCTCTAATTCTGAAACAAGTTCTCTATCCGTATCTAGTTTCATTAGAAGGCCTAATTTACTGCGCATCATTTCTAGATACTGACTTTGATAATCTGTATTGAATTTTTCTAAAACGGCCTCTAAAGGTTCTGATTCATCAATAAATGAATACAGAGCATTGGCTAATTGATACAAATTCCAATGGGCTATTTTACCTTGGTTTCCAAAACGGTATCTTCTAAACTGTTTGTCAGTCGTGTTGGGAGTCCAATTTGGATCATAACCCTCTAACCAACCGTAAGGTCCGTAATCAATAGTTAACCCTAGAATTGAAAGGTTATCTGTATTCATTACTCCGTGTACAAAACCTACTCGTTGCCAATCAATAATCATTTTTAAAGTGCGATCAGCTACTTCTTGTAAGAAGCTTAAATAACCTTTTTTTGTACCTACTGGAATAGATGGGAAATGTTCTTGGATGGTGAAGTTGGTCAGTTTTTTTAAAGTTTCGAATTCCCCACGAGAAGCGAGTATTTCAAAGTTTCCGAATCGAATAAAACTAGGGGCAACTCGTGCCACAATAGCGCCTTTTTCCATAGCGGCATTTCCATTGTACAATACATCTCGCATCACTTCTGAACCCGATAAAGAAATCGATAAAGAGCGTGTGGTTGGTACCCCTAAGTAGTGCATCGCCTCACTACATAAATGCTCGCGAATAGAAGACCGTAAAACGGCTAAACCATCAGCGGTTCTAGAGTATGGAGTTAAACCAGATCCTTTTAGCTGAATAGCCCAACGTGTATTATTGTGTTCGAGTTCTGTTAAATTAATAGCGCGCCCATCACCTAATTGACCCGCCCAATTTCCAAATTGATGTCCGCCATAACACATCGCGTATGGACGTGTTCCATCTACAATACTAGCCCCAGTTACGAGTCCTAAAAAGTCTTCTGAGACGAGATCCTCTGCGGTAATTCCTAACAACTCGGCTACTTCATTAGCGGCATGTAACAGTTTTGGGTTTTCTGGAACTTGCGGGTTCACGTAAGAAAAACAAGCGTTATGTACTTGCCTCGGATTATTGGAAGTATCCGGATCGGCTGGTAATTTCTGACTAAAAGTATCTTTAATGTGTAAATGCATTCTTACAGTATTAGAATTGAAAGAGTATAAAATGATGGCCCCAGATTGTTTACCCTACAAACTGCTTTAAATGATTTTGCATGGCCTCTAATTGAAAATAGCCTGCGTTTATTTTACCTATTTCACCATTTATTTCAATAAGAAACGTAGGAAAACCAGTAGCTAAGGTGCTGGCTCTGGTAAACTCTTCTTGTGTGGCTTTTAAATTTTCCGGAGTCATCCATAGCCATTTAAATTTTTCCGTATCCATTCCGAGTTCTTTTAAAATAGGCTGATAAGTACTTAATTGATCCAATTTTGTTCCTTCCTGATAAAACCGTTTTTGAACAGCGCTTGCAAATTCAAAAGCTACCGTAGGTTGCAGTTGCTTAACCAAAACACTGGCGGCACATGGCTCCAGGCTATTAAAAACGTATTCCGGATTATTGGCTAATGCATAAAAAGCATCCGATAACTGAACACCTGTGGTTTGTTCCATGGGTGGTCCATGTTCTTTCATGAACTGACTTAATTCGGGACCTCCCGTTTGCGTGTTGGGTGAAATTCGCATACCTCCCATTAGAATTTCAAATTCAAATTTATCTGAAAACTCGTTTTTAATGGCTAAAATATTTTCGCTATTTCCGTAACACCATCCGCATAAGGGATCCATTACATATATTAGTTTATTCATAGTTTATCTATTTACATACGGACTTTACGCATAAGAATAGCAAAGGTTACGCAAATGGAACTAAAGAAATGGTAAAGGATATACTTTTATGTAAGGTTACTATTAGTTTTAGTTTACATCCCGTAATGAAAAAATACACGCCTTAAAATCGGGCGTATTGGTAAGAATTCGGATGTATTTCTCTGCTACTTCTGTAGGATTGGTCAGCTCATTATTTGCTTTTAATTCTACAAAATGTTTATGACTTGAAAAATCTTTTTCATTTGAATTTCGTATTGATTCTTGCATTTGCGTATCTACCACACCTGGAGCTACAGAATAAATCTGAATTGGGTGGGTTTCTCTTTCTTGCTCTGTGAATGTGGTTAAACTAAGTAAGTCTACCGCAGCTTTGGACGCGCAATACGTAGCCCATCCTTCAATTGGGTTTTTACCGGCTCCAGAACTTACATTTAAAATGATTTTTTGAGTAGGGATATCTTGATATTTTTCGATGAAATTATTCATCAAAATAGCGACTGCTGTTACGTTTACTGTAAATAAATCGGCAATGGCTTTGTTGTTCGATTTACCCATAGGCTTGATATCTCCAATTTGTCCGGCATTGTTAATTAGCACAATGCTTTCGGGGTTTTCTAAGGTAGGAAAACGGAAGGACTCTACTTCGTTAATATGGGCTAAATTTAATGGAACAGGAACATAATTTTCATCCAGTAAATTTTGCCGCCTAGCGATTCCGAAAACACGTACATCGTTTTGTTTTAGTAATTCGGTAGTTAAGGCTTGGCCAATACCACTGCTTGTTCCGGTAATAAAGTAATATTTCATGAAGGTAATTCTTGAAAACGAAAGTAATTAAATTGAGAGTTCAACGGTTCTAAAACTTCAGAATGTACATCAAGTTAGGAATTAAAGAGAGCTGATAGTATTCTTCAATATTTTGATTGTTTGAATTATAACTTTGGCCCACCGTTGCTTTATTGTTGGTGACATTTTGAATGTCCAATTTCACTTCGTGGGTTACTTTCTTTTTATTAACTCTGTAGGTAAGGCCTAAGTTGGCATAGAAAACATCGTTTAATTTAGATTCAAAGGCTTTAAACGTATGCAAAACCTCTTCTCCTTCTGCAATGGATTGCTCTAAGTCAATTGGGGTAAAACGATTGCCTCCTAAAAGAGACGCTTTAACGTTTACAGCAAATGTTTTTTGGTTCTTTTTTGAACGTAATTTAAACTCCTTTCCAAAAACTACATTCCCTGCATAATTTGCATCAAAACGGGAGTTTCTTTTTATACCATCGAAAGCGGTATAAGTGGCGTTATAAAATGATCCCGTAACCATGTAATAATATTGGTTACTGAAATAACGCTCTAATGTTAATTCCAACCCGTAGTTATCACCCGTACCTTCGCTTACCATAGGTATATTGATGTAGCTATTGGATTGGTTTATCATAGAGTAGGTACTATTTTCTTTATTTTCTACCGGTACGTCATATAAGTGCTGGTAATAAACCTCTGATTTAAAACTCAGGTTTTCATTGAATTGATGGCCAAAACCAGCGACTAAATGAACAGACTTTGTTAATTCTAAACCCTGATTAGCAAAGGTGTTTTCCTGTCCTTCTACGTTAGCCATATATACCGAAATACTTTCTACTTTACTATGTAACCCAGCACCTAATGAAACGTATTGTGCTGCGTTTAGATTATATTTCATGCCTAATCGTGGTTCGAGCGAGTAATTGTTGTTTAGAAATAATTGCGTGTAATGCAATCCACTTACCATGGTGAGGTCTTCGGTTATTCTATGTTTCCAGGTAGAGAAACCTTGAAGCATACTTGTTTTACCAGTGGCTTTAATAAAGTCTATCGGAACGGTATTGTCATCGTTTAAGGTAGAATGCATATTGTATTTCATTCGAGAGTAAATAACCCCTGTGTTCAAAGTGTTTCTACGATTAAATCGATGGTTAAAAGAAGTGGATAAACGAATGGTTTTAGTACTATAGTCTTTTTTGTAATAGGTCCAGTATTCTTTTGTTAAATCAGATACACTTTCATTGAGTAAGGTATTTTTAGTACCTGAAACAGAAATATAAGATTTGATATAACTGCTTTTGCCTATAATGTAACTGTGATTTAAACCGGCAACTCCAAGTTTGTCCTTTACATCGGCTCTTCCGGTGACTTTTAGTGTATCGTTAATTTCAGATTCTTGTGTATCTGCCATTGCACTTGCGCCTCCTAATCCGAACAAACTAAAGTTTCCGTATGTAGAAGTTGGTAGGTTTACTTTAAAGGATATGTCTTGGTATTTTGGGACTCCACCAAAATCTAAAATGCCTGCTTTATCCATTAACTCTAGCGTAGAATAGCGATAGTTAACCAAATAAGAACCATCGTATTCTTTATTGAATGGTCCTTCTAAGGTGATATCCGTACCTAATACTCCTACTGAAAGAGACCGTTCGCTTTTTTGATTATTTCCAGTTCTAAATTTGGTATCGAAAACACCAGATAATGCGTTTCCATATTCCGGAGTAAATGCACCTGAAAAGAAATCGGAGTTGGCTAACATGGAGGCATTTAAGGTATTTACTGGACCACCAGTACTTCCTTCATTTGCAAAATGATTGGGATTAGGAATTTCAATTCCTTCCAAACGCCATAAAATACCACGTGGAGAATTTCCCCGAACCACAATATCATTATTTCCCTCGGCATTTCCTACCACACCCGCAAATGCAGAAACGCTTCTGGCAGGATCATTTAAAGAACCGGCATAACGTCCTGTTTCTTCTACCGTTACGGTTTTAGAACTCACGGTGGCCATTTCGTTAATAGCCGCACCTTGTTCTTCACGGGCAGTAATAACTACTTGTTCTAGCAGTGCGAAAGCTTCAATAAGTGCCACATTTAGCACTTTCTCTTTGGCAGATTCTATGACGATATTAGCAAGTAACTGAGGTTCATACCCCATAGCAGTGATTTGAATATTAACACGTCCCACGGCTACATTGGAAATGGTAAATTTACCATCAACATCAGTACTAGCACCAATCAATGGACTCGTTCCTACAATAATAACGTTGGCTCCAATAATGGTTTGTTTGGTGTTTAAATCCGTGATTTTACCACGAACGGTTTGGGTGAATTCTTGAGATGAAACCCCAACAGAGGCCAACAAAACGAAAAGTAAAAGGATGGATGATTTAAAACTCATGATAATTGATATTTAGATGGAAATATTTTTTTAATTAAAGTGTGATACGTAACCCACAGTTGTAATTGGAAGTCATTATGGGTTTCGGTTAGATGTGGGTTTAGCGCTATATCGGTGGAGAATTTCCCGGTGTTTTCAGGTTTTAACTCTGAAACGTGTCCGTTAAATGCTGGGCCTATCATTATGGCAAGGTGTCCGTTTAAATTCATGTCAAAGGTTAGATCTGCTCTAGTTAAAAGAGTAATCCCGTAGCACTATCTGCAACACTGATTAAGCCAAGTTGAAACCCGTGTAATACGCGAGTTGAATTAATTAACCCCACTTGAACGCCACTCATGGTAACTAGTGATTGTTTATATATACCAGAAACTTGAGTCCCATTTAATTTTTTGGTAACAATATGACGGATGCCGCTTATTTGTATGCCTTTGATATTTGTAAGTGCTATATTACTGATTCCTGCAATTTGAGATTCGGTTACGTCTCCTTTAAGTACATTAGTAATGCCGCCTAGCTCAAATCCTTCTAAACCACCGGTTATTCCGTATAGAATATTAAACGAAAGGTGGTTTGTGATGAGTTTTGACTGTGAACCATTACTGCCAATAGGGTATGCAAAACTAATTTGGGAAGTAGTGGTTTTTAAAGCCTCTGACTTTTGAGCAATTAACCCGCTAGTAATTGAGGTGAATAAAATGATAATTATTATTTGAACTGTTTTCATTTTTGTAGTTTTTGTTTGAACTACTCTAAAAACAACTGGGTTTTAAAATACCCCTAGTCCACAGAAAAATTATTTTTCATTTTATGTATATTCGTTGTGTTCCCCTAAATAGAGTTGGTATTTATGAAAAATTTTTGGTACAGTATTTTTGTTGTCTTTGCGTTTTACGCATGTAATGCTTCTAAAGAATATATTTTTAGTCAAGTAGAAATAGATCGTGGGGCAAGTATGTATGCAGATTATACACTAGCTAATTTAAAAGAAGGCCAATCTCTTTATATGGCCAATTGTGGTTCATGCCACGGATTAAAAGACCCCACTTCCCACACAACTGCAGAATGGAAAAGAATTGTTCCACAGATGGCAGAAATGATTAATAAAATGGAAGTGAAGTTAGATGTTGAATCTCAAGATTTAATTTTGAAGTATGTAACGGTGATGGGAACTGCTACCCCGGAAAACGAGTATTAGTTCACCGCAATTACAACATCTCCTTTTTTGTGCCCAGTATCTACATAGCGATGTGCTTGTGGTACGTCTTTTAGTGGGTAGATACGATCAATTATGGTGTGATACTTCTCCTTATTTATGATTTCGATTAAATCATGAAATAATTCACGTTGCACTTCAAGAGGTAGCATTCCGGTAGCTGAAAATTTAGCTTTTTTAGATCCTGAGATTGACGTTTTTAATACGTTCATTAAAAGGGGGAATCCTAAAACGGGAGATATATATGCTCCATTTGGAGAAAGGGCTTCTTTACTATTCGAAAATGTTCGTGTACCTACAGTATCGTAAATGAGGTCGTAAGTCAATCCGGTTTTTGAGAAATTCACTTGGTTATAATCAATAACATAATCAGCTCCTATAGATTTAACCATTTCTATGTTTTTACTGCTACAAACTCCGGTAACAATAGCTCCCATGCTTTTAGCTAATTGAACAGCCGATGAACCTAAACTACCCGAAGCTCCATTAATAAGTACGTGTTGACCTTTTTTAAGTTGACCAATATTCTTTAAAAAATTCATGGAAGTAAGTGCGCCATCGCAAATACCAGCGGCTTCGTTAAAGTTCATTTTCTTAGGAAGGTGCGCAACAACCCCATTTTGAGAAACACAAACAAATTCAGCATGCGTTCCAAATGTATCTATGTTCTCTCCAAAAACTTTATCTCCAATTTTAAATAAAGTGACGTCTTTTCCTACGCATGCAACTACTCCAGCAAAGTTGGTTCCGGGTATGGGGTGTGTGGGTTTAGAAAAACCCATGAATAATCGTCCGATATAAGGTTTACCCGTTCGCATCATCGTACCAGCTCTTGAAACTGTTGTTGCGTAAATTTTGATTCTTATTTCATCTTTCTTAGGAATAGGCATTGCTGCTTCTTGTAGTTGTAAAACCTCTGGGCCTCCATAATTTGTGCTAATAATTGCTTTCATTATCTTGTTTTTGAGGCAAAGGTGATTCAGCTATGGTGTTAGAATGTTCTACATTATAAATAGGAACGTGTTGAATGTAAAATAGAACTTTAGCTCTGACTAAGAAACTGCTTTGGAGTTAATCCAGTTTCTTTTTTGAAGTAGGTATTGAAAACGGTTTTAGAATTGAAACCACTCTCGTAAGCCAATCCTATTAGAGTGATATGCTTGTTTTTCTGGTCTTTAGCTAATTTTTTAAAGGTTTCTACACGAAAATGGTTAATGTATTCGCTGAAGTTCTTACCTAAGTTCTCATTTAACAACCACGATAATTGATTGGGGTGAATCTCTATTAACTTTGCTAATGAGCGCAATGAAAGGTTGGAATCTAAGTATGGTTTTGTGCTATCCATTAATTGAACCAATAGCCCGGAGAATTTTACTTGATCGGGGAGTGTGAGCAATGCTTTCTTCCTAGAGTCAACAGGCTTTATTTTCTCCATTGGAAATAGAAGGTCTTGATACTTTCTATGTCTAGGGTCCTTCTTTATTGATTTTACAATGGGGTCATTGAAACGTAATAATAGAAGAGACGCATTTTTGTTCCATGCGTTTTCTACCCAATCAAAGGCCAAGTCTACGTTTCTAGAATAGCCATAATAAAGGAATAGGTAAGAGTCTGCGGTGAATCCATTTGGGCTTTTTGCCTGTTCTTTAATTCGGGCTACATATTTATGGGTGTTGGTGTGGTCACGCAAAGCGGCATAGGCTAAGACTAGAGCTCCTGTTTTTTCACTTTCTACCAGTAAACCCTCAGGTAGATCGTTGAATACTTGAATAACCTCATGTTGACGTCCAATTTGAAGTAGACATTGTGACTTCACCGAAATGGCAGGGATGCTTTGAGGATTGGCGGCCAAGCATTCTTCTAGTTTCTGAAGTGCACGAGAATAGTTTTCGGTCATATAATCTACATATGCTTCATAAAACCAAACTTCTTCAGACAAAGGGTTAATATCAATAGCAACTTTCAGATGTTTTCTAGCCAGTTTTTCTTCTCCAGAAATTATATACAAAAAGCATAAAAACTGTTGTCCTTCGGCATAATTGGGTTGAATAGCAATAGATTTTTTTGTGCTTTCAATGGCTTTAGTAAAATTACATTCCGTAAAAATGGCATGATTCGCCAACATGTAATAGGCTTCCGGAATTTGATTATTTATTTTTAGGGATGCATTAATGTATGTTTCACTGAGTCCCCAGGCTGTTGAGAAATCCATAAACCCGGCCATGGCTAAAAAGCTATAGGAATCGGCTAAACCAATCATGGATGAGGTATGTTCTGCATCCAGTACCAAGGCTTTTTTGTACCACAAAATAGCTTCCTCCACATCTGCGGGGTTCCATCTATTTTTTAAATGACGCGCTTTTAAGGAAAACGAATAGGCATCAATACTCCGAGTTTGATTTACGACTAGATGTTCTTGAATTTCTAGATGGCCAAAATGTTCTCGCAGTTTATCGGCAATAATCAAGCTAACTTCATCTTGAACGTTAAATATGTTATCTAGTTTACGATCCCAGGTTTCTGACCAAAAATGAAAATCGTCTTCGGCTTGAATTAGTTGTGCTGTAATTCGCAGGGTATTGGCCGATAAGCGAACACTACCTTCTAAAATGGTAGCTACTTTTAGTTCTTTAGCAATTTGTTGAATAGGAAAGTCTGTTCCTTTAAAAGAAAAAGAGGAGCTTCTAGAAGTCACTCTTAATCCGCTAATTTTAGCCAGTGCATTAATTATTTCCTCTGTTATTCCATCACTAAAATATTCATTCTCTTCACTTGTGCTCCTATTCACAAATGGAAGTACGGCAATGGTTTTTGGTGAAGGTTTAAATGAAGTCATTTTAGTTTGAATCTAATTTTTCTGATACGGAAAGGTAGGTCTAATTCTAATAGTTAAATTGGTTTCTATTAAAAATCATACCGTAACCCTGCTTTTCCACCCCACCAGGATTGTACTTGGGTTTGACCATATACTTGCGTATAAAAAGGATCAATAGCAATATCGGTGTTGAAAACACCCGTTTCATTATAGCCCATTTGCGAGACATGATAGTTTAATGCTGGCCCAGCAAAAGCAGTGAATCGGCCAATATTAAAGTCCAATGTTATATCTGCTCGATTGAGCACATTGAGTTCCCAAATATATCCGTTTGTAATTTCTTTTTCATTTATAGCAGTGAAGGAAAGGTCAATACTTATGGACAGCCATTTCCACGTATTTATGCGTGAGCCGATACCAAACCCGATTCCAAAAACCTCTGGGTTGCTGGGTCTTAATCCTACGCTCCAGGTAGTGTAAAACGCATCTACCCCCGATTTGAACGCTATATTTGTATACAACACCTCATTACCAAACACCTCTAAAGGATGATAGCCATTCCGAACAAAGTTGAAAAGGCCAATGGCTATTCCATTGGCGCTATCGGCAATGTTAATTAGACCTATTTGTAATCCATTATTAGTTTTGGCATAGTTGGTTATTGAAATTTGGGCTCCTTTTAAAGTACCAGAGGTATGATTATAAAACCCCGACAATTGAACACCATTTACATCTTTTATACTGAGGTTATGAATTCCGGAAAGTTGAAACCCAGATACTGAACTTCGTATAATATTTGCAATTCCAGCTACTTGGAAACCTATTAAACTATCCTCTGCCCAATTCCATGTCCCTGCTAATTGAAAGCCTTTGAAATTTTTTGTTACGTGGTTTTGAATTCCAGCCACTTGGAAACCTCCAAAGGTTCCGTTAACAATATTACTAATCCCAGAAACCTGCATGCCCAAAATGCCAGCATGTAAGAAATTTGAAATTCCAGCCATCTGAAGACCAATCAACTTTTTTTCTGCGCGGTTATGGATACCAGCCATTTGAAACCCATAGGTAGTTCCTTGCACTTGATTGGTTAACCCGGCTACTTGAAACCCTTTCATGTCACGGGTAAGGATATTAAGTAATCCACCAACTTCAACTCCATTCACCCCGCCATTGTATCCTCCAAAAAGATTGAAAGACATACGATTAGTAACAATCCCACTGGCTTTCATGTTGGTTCCCACGGTTGGAATAACTGAAACCTGCCACAAATTTACTTCATCAATAGCCATTAGATTAACCGAAGCAAGTTGGCCTTCTTTCGGAACCATTTTTTTAATAAAAGTATTCGAATCTTTTAGAATAGCTTTTTCAGAAGAGGAGGTGGAAAAGGTCATAGGTTTAATGATGGGGTTCAGATAAATAATTACTGAATTTTTTTCTTTTAGATTAACGGATATAAGGGTATCGGTGTAATTTATTTTAGCGACACTGAAGTTTTTTGCATCTCCCTTTTCAAGAACCAGTTTAAATTCACCACTACTATTACTTAACACGGTTTGTCGGCTGCTAATTTCATAAATACTTGCATTCGGAATGGGCTTGCTGGTTTCCTTATTTCGGATTACTCCTGTAAATGAGATGATATTGGGATGTGCCTTATTACTTGCTTTTATTGCCTTTTTACCATCCAGTAAAACAAGATAATTACCTACCATTTTTGCTTGAATGCGTTTATCAAATATGTCAAAAACTACTTTTTTCACGGTTTTCAAACCGCTGTAGGTAATAACGCTATCTGCATTTATTAACCTAGTGTTGTATGAAAACTTTAATGCAAGTTGCTCCTCTATTTGGGTAAATAAATCATGGATGGGTTGCTCTTTCACCGTCACATCAACGATAAAATTCTTAGGTTTCTGAGCTGATACTTGTAATGCAAAAAACAGAAATATAACGAGATTAAATTTCTTCACAACTCTTGCCTATTAAAGTGTAGGTGTTTTTTTGATGGTCTAATTCTAATTCAAACGTGAACGCAATAATTTCCATAATTTCCTCAATTCTGGCATTTTGGAAATTAACGGTCAACAGGCATTTTTTAGTTGTTTCATTGCTAAACACCACCTCTATTTTATAAACTGCTTCGAGTATATGGGCTACTTTACGTAACTCAACACCCTCAAAAATCAATTCTTGATTGATCCAATACAGATCTTGATTAGTAGTAGATGAGGTAGATTGTGGTTCAAGCTTTTTGGTATCCGTATTGTATACCACTTTGTCTCCTGCGCTAAGTTCAACAGATAAATAACTACTGTCTGCTGTATTAGAAAGGTATTCAAAAAGAACCACTCCCGACTTCACATATACACTTACTAGTTCGTCTTCAGGATCTGATTTAATGTTAAAGGATGTTCCTAATACCTTAACCATACTTTGATTTAAATATATAATAAAGGGTTTGGTGGTATCTCTTTCAATATCAAAAAATGCCTCTCCCTGTAGATTTACTTCTCTTGTATTTTTATTAAAACTTGGAGCGTATTCGATTCTGGTACTTTTATTCAAAGTAATTATAGAACCATCCATAAGGGTATCGTTTATAATGGCGAGTTCTGAGAATACAATGGTATTGGGATCGGTACCTGATAAATTAAATAACACGTGTATCGAACCGAGAACTATCATTAGTACAGCAGCCACTTTAAACCAAGCCGTATTAAAAAGTGGCGTAGAAAAAATTTTTGGTGAAACCTTGTTCCATGCCTGATTTGCATCGAAATTGGATTCGCTATTTTGTTTAGGAGCATTCCAAACTTGCGTAATTTGCTCAAATTGATTCCAGTTTTTTTCTGACATAGAAATCCACTCGGATACCTCATATGCTTCCTGGTCATTTAGCTCACCAAGCAAATAGGCAATTAGTAATTCGTCTCTATTTTTTTTTCCCTGCACCATTATGCTACTAATAAAACAATTGAGTTTACATTTTCCCCTAGTCCTTCCAATAAATAATGCACAAAAGCAATATGAAGAAAGTCTTTAAACTCCATTCGCATGTCTTTCATGGCACTTCCCATATGGTTTTCAACTGTTTTTATAGAAATATTTAAGTTTTCCGCAATTTCCCGGTATTTTAAACCTTCGAACTTACTCATCTCAAATATTTTTTTACGTTGAGAAGGCATTTTTTGAATGGCTATTTGAATTTTATCTTGAAGCAGAAGGGTGTCATCTTCCGCGTTAAATTGAGAATCCGTAAGTTCTCTTTCGTTATGTACTTTATATTCTTCCCGTATTGAAATGTGTTTTTTTTGGTTCAAACATGCATTTCGAATCATGGTAAATAAGTACGCCTTCGGGTTATCACCAATAACAAGTGTTTTACGACTCTCCCAAAATTTCACAAAGGTGTTTTGTACAATTTCTTCGGCATCATCAGGGTCGTTGGTGAACCCATTAGCAAAAAGACAAAACATAGCATAACTCTCTTTGAAGAATACTTCAAAGGCTTTTTCAGTGCTAAAGATATGTGTTGTTTTGTTCGTCAATGGGTGAACTGAGTTTTAGCGAAAATAGTTTATTCAGTGTTAGTTATCTAAGGTTAAATTTTCAATATTTGAGATTTGTCCGAAAACTAGTAGTGTGTCTCCATTTTGAAGTAGGGTTGTAGGTGATGGTAAACTAAGCGCCTTTTATTGGTAGGGGTCATTTTTTTTGCAATAGGTGTACCTAAATACACCGAGACCGGTTACACCGAATTTGTTAGTATCAAGGTAGATTCTAGTTTAATAATGTAATCAAAACTGAGCTAGTTAAAGAATTAGTATAGGTGTTGAATACTGAACTAGCTGAAAGTGAATAAATGAGGGAATTCAGAATTTAATTTTAGCGATTGATTTCTTTTTGACCTTACCTTTGTGATTCAATATTTTGTATGAATAAACGGAGTGTATTTGTAACAGGAGGTACTGGATTAATAGGATCACATTTGCTATTGAACTTAGTCAAAAGTGGAGAAAATATCCGGGCTTTAAGACGTGAATCGTCTCAGCTAGATGCCGTAAAAAAGGTTTTTGCTCACTATGGCTTGGAGTCTTTATTTTCAAAGGTAGATTGGATAGTGGGTGATATTACCGATGTGGTTTCTTTAGAAGAAGCTTTAAATGGAGTTACCCATGTGTATCATGCAGCGGCCTTGGTTTCTTTTGACCCTAAGCAAAAAAAACAGCTATACCAGATCAATATTAAGGGGACAGAAAATGTGGTAAATGCATGTATAAATAAAAAGATCACTAAATTGTGTTATGTCAGCTCTACAGCAGCTATCGGGAAATCGAAAGAGGGTGTAATAGTTACAGAAAAGAACAAATGGGACGAAGAAGAAGTGACTTCCAATTACGCGATTAGTAAGCATTATGCAGAAAATGAGGTTTGGCGTGGAATAGCCGAGGGTTTACCCGCTGTTATGGTTAACCCTTGTGTGATTATTGGCCCAGGTGATGTAACGCGTTCTAGTGGAACGTTGTTTGGCACCCTTAAAAATGGATTGAGGTTTTATACTTCTGGATCCAATGCTTTTGTAGATGTACGGGATGTGGCAGACGCCATGATTATGCTAATGGAAAGTCCGCTAGAGGAGGAAAGGTTTTTATTGATTGGTGAGAATTTAACCTATAAATCTTTATTTGAAAAGATAGCCAAATCACTGGGGGTAAAACCACCTACTATTTTGGTAAAAGGGTTTTTGGTAGATTTGGCTTGGCGAGTAGAAAAAATAAAATCATTTATTACACGAAAAGCACCCATGGTGACTTCAGAATCTGCAAAGTCTGCGGTGAGCAATACGAGTTTTAGTAATCAAAAGATGATTGATGCCACTGGCTTTAGTTTTAGAAGTATAGATGAAGCCACCCAAAATACGGGCAGCTTTTACAAATAGATTATTCCATCACCATTTCTTGACGACCACGTAGTTCAGAATCGGATGTAATACCTTCCTTGATTTCAACAATAATTCCATCGGATAAACCGACTTGAATTTCCGTGCGATCAAAAAATTGTGGTGTAGACTGTACGTAAACAAACGCAGAATCACCCACATATTCTACTAAACTTTCTTTGACAACTAAAGTAGAATCTACTTTTTCAAGCATAATAGAGGCATTAGAGCTATACCCGCTTCTAATGAAATTTGCGTGTAAATCTGCGGGATTGATTTTGGCCTTAATTTCAAATTGAATAGCGCCATTTTCAGCCACTCCTTTTGGGGCAATATATTCTAATACGGCTCCTAAGGTAAGATCTTGCAGAGCGCCAATAGTTAAAATTAATTCCATTCCCTCAACTACTTTACCCACTTCTGATTCATCAAGTTTACCTAAGAAAATCATATCGGTCATGTCGGCTACAGATGCAATGGTGGTTCCCTCATTGAACGTATTAGATTCAATTACTTGGTTTCCTTCTTTCACTGGAACATCTAATACCATTCCGGAAATGGTGCTTTTTATTAGTGTGTTTGAAGAGCTTTTACTGCTTTTACTCGCTCCTTCACGAATAATTTGAAGGTTGTCTTCGGCAGCTATTACTTCTAATTTAGCGTTCTTTAAAGCCACTTCTACTGGTTGAAAACTGGCTTTAGATATCACCCCATCGGAAAACAATTTTTGGTTTCTGGTAAAATCCAATTGTGCATTTTCCAAGTCTATTTTTGAACGTTGAACCCGGTTTTGGGCATTGTTAAGGCTAACCATATTAGGAATGATTTTGACACGTGCAATAATGTCTCCTTTTTTAATCATGCTTCCAGCTTCTACATATACTTTATCAATAATTCCTGAAACAACAGGTTTGATGAGTATTTCCTTTCGGGGAACAACAGATCCTGCAGCTACCGTTTTTTTGTAGACATCACTTTGAAATGGTTTTTCAATTTGATAGCTGGTTTCTGGAGCTTCATTTTTCATGTATAAGAAATACAAGGTGTATCCGAAGAGTCCAAAAATGGCGATAAGTACGCCTATTCTAATTACTAATTTCATATCTAACTGTTATTCGTTTCTTAATGCGTCTATGGGTTTAATATTTACGGCCCGTAAAGAAGGTATTACTCCGGCAAATACACCAGATATAATCAAAATACTAAAAGCAATAAATACGGTTGAAAATTGTACTTCTGGATTAGCGAAGTAATCATGTTGAATATACGGACCAGCAATTTCTAAGAGCCATACCCCGGCTATTATTCCAATAATTCCACTAAAAGTAGTTAGAATCATAGACTCTAAAACTATTTGAGTCACAATAGAAGTTGGCGTAGCTCCAAGAGCGCGTCTTACTCCAATTTCTTGCGTTCGTTCTCTAATAATGATGAGCATAATATTAGAAATACCAATAACCCCGGCCAACAAGGTTAGGGTACCTACAAACCAGGATAAAGCTTGAATTCCGGTAAAGATCATATTGAATTTTTCTACTTCTTTTTCCATATTCCAACCTCCAATTGCTCGGGGGTCATCGGGATGAACATCATGTCGTTTTTTTAATATTTGTTTGGCTTCTTCTTCAATACCACTAATACTTAATCCTTTTTGGCTAGTCAATGTAAACCATTGTACGGAATTACCTTGATTAAACGCTTTTTGAAATGTAGTAAATGGAATGTAAATAGAACGATCTTCATTTTCAGAATCATCACCATTTAAACCAGAGTGAAACGTACCCACCACTTGAAAGTAAACCCCATTTATTTGAATGTATTTGCCAATAGGATCTTCTTCCGGAAACAACACGGCAGTCGTGATTTTACCAATAACACATACTTTTCGATACTCGTTTAGGTCTCGATCATTTAAAAAACGACCTGTTTGCATTTTCAGTAACTTGATGAATTCCACTGCAGGGGCAAATCCGTTGACCTCAAATGCGCCTGTTTTATTTTTATAGGTCACGTTATTAGCCCCTCGCCATCCACCTAACTGTAGTCCAGGTGAAATGAGATCTAAGCCTTCAATCTCCATTAATGCCTCTGTATCGTCATTATTTAGGCTAAACCAACGATTTTTCTTAAATCCTTTGTAGGGCATGGAGGTGGTATTAGACCACATAAAAACACTATTCGCTACTCGGCCAGAGAAATCACTTTGCACTCCATTTTGAAGTCCAGAACCAGCACCTAGCATGACAATAAGCATAATGATTCCCCAAATCACCCCAAAAGCGGTAAGCGCACTACGCAATTTATTCTTGCTTAGTGTTTGGTAAATTTCGGCCCATCTATCAATATCAAACATAATTATTCGTCTCTTAGGGCTACAATAGGTTTCACTTTAGCTGCTTGTATGGCCGGAATTAATCCGGCTATACTCCCAGCAACTACTAATACGAGAGTAGAAAACATGGCGACATTAAAATCAACTCCGGGGTTTAAAAATGTATTGGGATCGGAAGCTAAACCAGAGATATATTCTAATGAAAATACACCTAATACTAGTCCCGTATATCCGGCAACAGTTGTGATAACTACAGCCTCCATTAAAATCATAGAAACTACCGATAATGGGGTGGCTCCTAATGCTTTTCTAACCCCAATTTCTTTGGTTCTCTCTTTAACTGTAATCATCATGATATTACTAATACCAACGACACCCGCAATAATAGTCATGATACCGATAATCCAAACAAAAGCATTTATTCCAGTAAAAATCCCGGTAAACATTTTGTATTCTTCTGCGTTATTGGAAATGTATAAAGCACGTGAATCGTTCGGGTCAAAAACCAATTTATCGGAGAGTAACTTCCGGGTTTCTTCTACCATTTGGTCAACTCGCTGCTCGGATGCATCGCCTGTAGTAAACATTATTCTATCTAAACGACCTTTTACATTAAATACCAATTGCGCTGTTGAAACAGGGATGTATACCATCTTGTTTTCCCAGCGACTTCCAACATCGTTAAAAGTTCCAATAACCTTATACATCACTCCCCATATGGAGATGTATTCACCTAAAGGGTTTTCTTTCCCGAATAACTCAGTCAGTGCATCGTTGCCAATAACACACACCTTCCCTTTTTCTTTTACATCATTATCGTTGATGAAACGGCCTAGTAAAACAATGGTGTTTTCTAAAATTTGATGATCCGGGTGAACTCCACGTATGGGTAAGTTAGCTGTTTTTTCATTGAAATTCATGTCGGCTCCCCAAATGGCAACTCTACCGGTGATATGATCAATATCCTCAAAGGTGTTTTCAATCAGTTCATATTCTTCGGTAGTCATTTCTATAGGACGATTAGGTTTCATCCCTTTATATTCCATTCCTGTACTTCCAGTACGTAACCACACACTATTTACGGCATCATCTTTAAACTGAGTCTCGAAACCATTTCGTAGTCCTTGTCCCGCGCCTAACAAAAGTATAAGCATAAAAATTCCCCACGAAACCGAAAATGCCGTTAGAAAGGTGCGCAATTTATTGGCCCTAACTACCTCAAATATCTCTTGCCATTTGTCTATATCGAACATGGGTTTTTGTGCAGTAAATGCTTAATTTATTTCAATAAAATTTTTGGCCACCGTCATCACTTCGCCATCTTTTAATACGATATTTCGATCTGTAGCATCCGCAATATCTTGCTCATGGGTAACGATAATAATGGTTATTCCTTCTTTATTGATTTCTCTAAGTAGTTTCATTACATCTTCCGATGTTTTACTATCTAAAGCGCCCGTAGGTTCATCGGCTAAAATGACTTTAGGGTTGGAGATTAACGCGCGCGCAATGGCCACTCTTTGTTTTTGGCCACCACTCAGTTCGTTGGGCATATGATTTGCCCAATCCTTTAAGCCCACACGATCTAGGTAGTCTAAGGCCATGGCGTTTCTTTTCTTCCGACTAATCCCTTTATAGTATAAAGGTAAAGCCACGTTTTCCATGGCATTTTTAAAAGAAATAAGGTTAAATGATTGGAAAATAAAGCCAATCATTTTATTTCGGTATCTAGCCGCTTTGGTTTCACTCATTTCTAAAATGAGGTCTGTATTTAAGTGATACTCACCTGAGTCGTATGTGTCTAAAATACCTAAAATATTAAGCAAAGTGGATTTACCCGAACCCGATGAGCCCATAATGGAAACCATTTCACCTTCTTTAATATGAAGGTCTACATTTTTCAATACCTGAAGGCTATTTTGGCCAACTTGGTAGGATTTATTTATTCCAGTTAATTGTATCACGCTACAAGATTAAGGTTTTAAAAGAAGGAAAACTACAATTTTTAATTAACGGTAATATTTAAGTGTTATGCGGTTAATGTTCTATTCCTAAATGTTAATTTTATTTCATTTACTTTTAATGAGGATTATTTTTAAGTTTTGTCTATTTTTCCGGCTGCGAAAACTACGGCATGCAAACAACCTATTTATCTGTCCTTTCTACCGATTCTGATATACTTAATCTAGCTAGAATTATTATTAAAGAATCTCGGTTCAAAATGGGATATATAGGTTCTGAAAACGAAGGGATAAAGGATTTCATTCAATACTCCGAAGATAAAAAGCACCTGTTATTTTTAAAACCAGCAATCAACTTTATGAATGTAAGTAGCCCAGATAATTTGAAAAAAGTGGGTATTGTAGACGTAGTTATTTTAGGAGCGGAACTACCGATAGATTTAATTGGCTTTGTTCAAGAGTATAAGATCGCTGGATTTATATCACCCGAAGAGCTTACTGAAGCAAGTATTATAAAAATGCTCTTAGATATTGAGGATCACGGGTATTTTGCAAATCAGCATATTCCTGCGAATTATTGGATAAATAAGTTACCGTACAAATTTCCGAGACGAAAGCCTGTTTTGACTCCTTTAGAAGAACAGGTATTAAAGCTGTTGTGCCATAATCTAACCGTAAAGGAAATTAGTGTGGCATTGGGTAAAAATGAACCCGCTATACGCGCGCACATTAGTAATTTAAGAGAAAAATTATTTGCGAAGTCATTACTAGAAATAGTAGTTATTGCCATGGCTAATATGTGGGTTAAAATTGATCCAAAACTCACTTCTAGTTCTAGCCCTTTTTTGTAAAAAATGATAGTTTGACCCATTAGTGATACAAATCACCTTAAAAAATCGAAATTTATTCAAGAAAACTCCCAAAACCTATCCGCAGGATAGGTTGAGTCAGCTGGCATTTATTTTACTATTGCGTTAGATGGATGTTTCATGATAAATTTTAGTGTTGTTTTAAAATTACAAACTGAGTTAATTTGTCTTCCTCAACCAACTACTTAATTATACGTTTATATCTACTTAATCCTTATATAAGACTACAAACTCGGTTTCACTCACCTGATTTTGTGGTCTTTTTTTTGATCTAAATATTGCGGTGTCAGTGTAGGTGAAAATCGGGGATAACTACTATTATTTTTAATTGGAGCAAGGCCTGTTTTAATGGCTATGAGATAAGTAGGAACACTTTTTGTCAACGAAAATGCATAAAGCAGGATTGCTTTCTACATTTTTTAAGTCCTGGGGTTAAAAATATCTATGAAATAGGAGGAGGATAGAAAAAGAACAAAACATAAAAAAGTCCCGCTTGAATAATTTCAAGTGGGACTTTTAATTTACAGTCTTTTTTATTCGTTTCCGGCAAGACCTTCACTAATGTTTTCTGCGTAATCTGCTAAACGTTCACAGCTATTAAATAGTTCTGCGTACAGAATACCACCTCGCACATTGTATTCTCCTTCTTCAATTTTAGTCAAGTAGTTTTTACGTAGTTTTTTACGCATTTTGTCTACTTGATCTTCAACTTTATTGGCTTTTGAAAGGTCTTCTTTGTTAATGTCCCACTTTTCAAGATTCTCATTCATAACTTGAAGAGATTCTTTAACTAAGGATAATAATTCGTCTAATTTCTCTCTTTGCTCAGGAGTAAACCAAACTTTCTTTTTGTTTTTACTCATGATGGCTCTACCCATAGAGACAAATATATCGGCAATATTTTCTAAATCATGAATTAAACCAAGCATCATTTGAACACTATCAGAGGAAGAGCGTGTTTGCTCTTGCTTACTCATTTTAGCTAAGAATTCAGAAATTTCTTCTTCTAAACGATCAGATACTTCTTCATATTTGACCAGCTTAGCGATTAGTTTTTCTCGTTTAACCTCTTCTTTTTCAGACATTAAACTTTCGAGGTATGTCATCATTTTGGTCACGTAACTACCCATACGAGTAATCTCGTTTCGAGCTTCCATTGCTGAAATTTCTGGGGTAATGATATTGGAAGAAATAAACTCTAGACTGAACTCTTCGTCTTCTTTGCCCTTAGACTTCACTAACTTGGTAGCTAATGTCACAAAATAGGGAACAAAGTTGATCATGATTAAAACATTAATCAAGTTAAACAGGGTATGGAATGTTGACAATGCCACTGGAATTGACCCCGGATTAGCATCTAAATTAGCTAAACTATCAAACCCATTAATGTAAGCAATACCGTCTAAAAACCATGGGAATACTAAAACCATCCATCCTACTCCGACTACATTAAAGAGGGTGTGAATTTTGGCAGATCTTTTGGCGTAAACGTTAGCCGCTAAAGAAGCCAACTCAGCGGTTATCGTAGTACCAATGTTTTCACCTAATACCATGGCTGCCGCAATTTCAAAACTAATCCAACCTTGAGCAGTCATGACTAGCGTGAGTGCCATGGTTGCAGAAGAGGATTGAATAACTACCGTTAAAATTCCCCCAATAATGATGAAAAGTAAATAAGAGAAGTATCCCCAATCTGTGAAATCGGCTACAAAAGAAACTAACTCTGGATTGTGTTTAATATCTGGAACGGCTCCTTTTAGAAGGGTTAACCCATAAAACAAAAGGGCAAACCCAATAATTGTTTCTCCCCAAAAGCGAATACGGGTACGTTTGAAAAATAACATGGGTACACCCACGGCTAAAATTGGAATAGCGATGGCCCCTAACTTTACTTTAAATCCTAAAATTGCCAAGAACCAAGCGGTAACAGTGGTTCCAATATTGGCTCCCATCATAATACCTGCCGACTCAGTAATTGTTAAAAGTCCTGCGTTTACAAAACTCACCGTCATCACTGTTGTGGCAGATGACGACTGTACAATACCCGTAATTAAGAAACCGGTCATTACCCCAAATACTCGATTCCGGGTCATACTACTTAAAATTCGTTGGAAACCGTCTCCAGCTGCCTTTTGAATTCCTTCACTCATTAGTTTCATTCCATACAAGAACAAGGCTAAAGACCCTAAGAGTGATAAAAAATCACCAATTGAATATTCCATTATCTCCGATTATGTTACGTGGCAAATCTATTTTACCAAAGTGAGTATTAAGTGAACGAAATGTTAAGGTAATATTAACAAATGCAAACCGTTAACGTTTAAGTAATTGATATATAGGCATATAAAAAAAATGATCTAATCAGATCGGTTTTTTATATGCCGTTTAATTCTATTTATTCATCCAATGTTCAATTTCATCGGCAAGGATTGGAATGTTTTGCATAAGATTAAAGTTTTTACCGTTTTTAATCACAATATCATCTTCTAATCGGATACCTAAATTTTCTTCTGGGATGTAAATACCTGGTTCTACTGTAAAAACCATATTTTCTTTAATGGGGTCTACCCAAGAGCCCACGTCATGGGTATCTAAACCAATATAGTGAGAAGTGCCATGCATAAAGTATTTTTTATAAGCGGGCCATTTCGGATCTTGATTTTTAATATCCGTTTGGTCAATTAATTTTAGGTTTAAAAGTTGCTCCTCCATCAACTCACCTACCTGCTTGTGGTATTCGTTGAGTATAGTGCCGGGGCTTAATAATTTAGAGGCTTCATCTTTTACATGAAGTACCGCATTATATACTGCTTTTTGGCGGGCTGTAAATTTTCCACTTACTGGAATACAACGGGTTAAATCAGAAGAGTAATTAGCGTATTCTGCTCCGATATCCATTAAAATAACATC
>JBLFZF010000026.1:0-31593 GCA_047610145.1 Salibacteraceae bacterium
TTGGATGGGCGACCATGTTGTCTGGGTTCATATTCGGTAGAAAATCTAAAATCACGTTAGCCACCACGTCATTATTGACTTCGTTTATTTTGATGGTGGCACATTTGAATTGGTTAGACCCAGAAATCACCAATTTAGTACCGGTATTGAATTCGTATTGGTTAATGATTCACGTAGCTATTATTACCGCGAGTTATGGGTTCTTAGGTTTAGGAGCTTTACTCGGATTCTTTAACTTGATTTTGATTATTTCTGCCCCACGTGGAAACAAGAAAATTGAGTTGACGTTTAAAGAATTGAGTACAATTAACGAAATGACCGTGACTGTAGGTTTGTTTATGTTAACCATCGGAACCTTTCTTGGTGGGGTGTGGGCAAATGAATCTTGGGGTAGGTATTGGGGATGGGATGCCAAAGAAACATGGGCTTTAACCTCTGTTTTGATCTACAGTTTTGTGGCTCATATACGTTTTATTCCAGGTCTTAGAGGTGGGTTCGCATATAACTTTGCGACTACGATTGCCTTCAGTTCTATTGTGATGACGTATTTTGGTGTCAACTACTATTTAAGTGGTTTACACTCGTATGCAGCCGGTGATCCGGTTCCAGTACCTAATTTTGTGTATTATACCATTGCCATAGTGGCCATAATATCATTTGCGGCTTATAAAAGGTTTCCTTCTTTTAAAAACGAAAAACTGGATAAAGATGTCTACCAATAATTTTATTGAAACAGATAGTTATACAACAGATGCCAATCATTCGAGAAGTATTCTGGATACTTTAAGTTTTGGTACTTCCCTTTATTTTGGACCTAAGTTTCTATCCATGTTATGGGGGAGTAGAAGCTTAGCGCTACAAAACAAATTTGATACGCATACCTGGGCCAAGCGCTCCATGGATATTATGCACTTGATTGAAGATTGTGGGGCTAAAATGAATATTGAAGGGTTAGCTAATATTGATAAAGCCGAAGGGCCAGTCGTATTTATTTCGAATCACATGAGTATGCTGGAAAGCATGATTTTTCCTGGACTTATAGCCAGTAGGAGAGAGGTCACTTTTGTGGTGAAAAAAAGTTTGACATCCCATTCTCTTTTTGGTCCTACCATGAGAGCTAGAAAACCAATTGCGGTAGATCGAAAAGATCCTATTGCTGATTTTAAAATGGTGATGAACGAAGGAGTAGAAGCCTTGAATACAGGTACTTCTGTCGTAATTTTTCCGCAGAGCCAACGAATGGTTCAATTTGATCCAGAAAAATTTAATACATTGGGTATAAAATTAGCCAAGAAATCAAAGATGCTAATTATTCCTGTGGCTATTAAAACCGACTTTTGGGGTAACGGAACCTTTGCTAAAGATATTGGTGCCTTGAAACGTAATATACCGGTTCACATTAAATTTGGAGAGCCCTTTGCTGTTGAAGGTCCCGGTAAAAAAGAGCACCAACAGGTGATTGATTTTATTCAAAGTAATCTAAAGGATTGGACTAAAGACTAAGGTTTCGTTAATCTGCTTACTTAAGTAAGTATTGGTAATTTTATGGACTATATTCGTAGATCTATGCATATATGGAATCTCTTTTTTACGTTTACTTTACTGTTCTTAAACTCGGCTTGTACGGAATCTATTCATTCAGATACGACATCTCCAACACCTTTGGAAACCATTTTAACGAGTGGAGATTCAAATCAAGTATCGGATCATATTTCCATAGGTAGTTCTCGTAACAACGTAGTTTGGCATTGGGAAAACAAATTTGAGAAAGCCGAAGTGTACAAAATCAAAATGTGGTTGAAAATTATAGATACCGCTATCGTGAAAACTTTTGGCGTATACCCTTTTGATATCCATTTTTATATTCATAGAAGTAAGTCGGGTAACGAGCCTACTCCTTGGGCTCATACTACTAGAGGGAAGGACCAAGGCGTTCATTTTCATGTCAACCCTTCCTTTACCTTAGCTGAGTTTTTAGCCGACTGGACCGCGCAGCATGAGATTAGTCATTTATCAATTCCTTTTGTAGGGAAAGAAAATGCGTGGTTTTCGGAAGGGTACGCCACATACATGCAGTGTCAGGTAATGCTAGTGCAAAAAGCCATGACTGCGGATGAGGTGAAAAAAAAATACAAAATCAAGTTCGCTAAATGTAAAATAGCCTATCAAAGTAATTTACCGTTTCCACAAGCAGCCGATAGTTTAAAAAGCGTTTGGAACTATCCGGCCATGTATTGGGGAGGAGCCAGTTTTTTCTGGAAATTAAATCAGTCTTATGAAAGCGAATTGCATCAAAGCTTGGCTCAAGTACTTACGCAATACGTTTCATGTTGCCGGGTAAACAATAGTTCGCCTCAAAATATTTGTCTGGCGCTAGACAAAATCACTCATACTAAGATGGCGTCTGATTTGTTGCTGCAATATCAAACGGAGCCTGCGTATACTTTATTTGAAAAGATGTAAAACAAAAAACGCCCAGTACAATGTACCAGGCGTTTTTAATATTATTAGGTGAGCTTATGTCCTAGGTATCAATCTTCGCATATTTTGCGTGAGACTCAATAAACGCTCTACGTGGAGGAACTTCATCTCCCATTAACATACTAAATACACGATCTGCTTCTGCACCCGAGTCAATAGTAATTTGACGTAATGTACGGTTTTCAGGATTCATAGTCGTTGCCCACAGTTGTTCTGCGTTCATCTCCCCAAGACCTTTATAACGTTGAATACCTACGCTAGTTTCAGTTCCTTTACCTTTCATTTCTTGCACATACATGTCTCGTTGGTCATCATTCCAAGCATAACGTTGCTCTTGCCCTTTCTTGACTAAATAAAGAGGAGGAGTTGC
This sequence comes from Salibacteraceae bacterium, assembly GCA_047610145.1. GTDB lineage: Bacteria > Bacteroidota > Bacteroidia > Flavobacteriales_G > Salibacteraceae > CAJXZP01. The sequence goes on from JBLFZF010000026.1 coordinate 2,852, forward strand.
AATGTAAATATGTCCTTGATCAATCAATTCTTTCATGTAACGGAAGAAGAACGTTAAAATTAACGTTTCAATGTGACTACCATCAACATCTGCATCACACATAATAACCACTTTATGGTAACGTAATTTAGTGGTGTTTAAAGCTTTTGAATCTTCTTCAGTACCTACTTTTACTCCAAGAGCAGTATAGATATTCCTAATTTCTTCGTTTTCAAAAATCTTGTGAGACAAGGCTTTTTCTACGTTCAAAATCTTACCACGTAAGGGCATGATGGCCTGGTTTTCACGATTACGACCTTGTTTAGCCGTACCCCCTGCAGAATCTCCCTCGACTAAGAATATTTCACTTACATAAGGATCTCTAGACGCACAATCGGCCAGTTTACCTGGTAAGCCAGAACCTGTCATTACGTTCTTACGTTGTACCATCTCTCTTGCTTTACGAGCAGCATTACGCGCTTGCGCAGCAAGAATTACTTTTTGTACAATGGTCTTCGCATCTTTTGGATTTTCTTCTAAATAGTTAGAAAGCATTTCCGATACGGCTTGAGATACAGGAGCAGTGACCTCTCGGTTACCTAACTTTGTTTTTGTTTGACCTTCAAATTGAGGTTCCTGAACTTTGACTGAAATTACAGCCGTTAATCCTTCTCGGAAATCATCTCCTGCAATATCAAACTTGAGTTTAGATAATAATCCAGACTCGTCTGCATATTTTTTTAACGTACCGGTAAGACCTCTTCTAAAGCCTTGTAAGTGTGTTCCACCCTCATGTGTGTTAATGTTATTTACGTAGGCGTGTAAGTTTTCAGAATAAGAAGTATTGTACACCAATGCTACTTCTACTGGAATACCACTTTTTTCTCCGTCAATGTAAATGACATCTTCAATTAATTGCTCGCGATTTGAATCTAAGAAAGTAACAAACTCTTTCAAACCACCTTCCGAATAGAAGGTACTGGTAATAAAGTTTCCTTCCTCGTCCTTTTCACGTCTATCTGTAATATCAATTGTAATACCTTTATTCAGGTATGCCAATTCACGTAACCTATTTTCTAATGTTTCGTAATTGTAGATGAGTTCATCAAATATCTCCGCGTCCGGCTTAAAAGATATGGTAGTACCCGAATGATCTGTTGTACCAATCTCTCTTACATCGTATAGTGGAGCTCCTTTAGAATATTCTTGTTCAAATACTTTTCCGTCTCTGTGAACTTCTGCTTTTAAAGCAATTGAAAGTGCATTTACACAAGAAACACCAACTCCGTGTAAACCACCAGATACTTTATAGGTGTCTTTATCAAATTTACCCCCAGCGTGAAGAACAGTCATCACTACTTCAAGTGCTGATCTTTTCTCCTTATCATGATATCCTGTTGGAATACCACGCCCATTATCGGTAACAGATATAGAATTATCTTCTTCAATGAAAACATTAATGGTGTCACAATGACCCGCTAAAGCTTCATCAATAGAATTATCTACTACTTCATAAACCAAGTGATGCAGACCACGAACACCTACATCGCCAATATACATGGCAGGCCTCTTTCTCACCGCTTCAAGTCCTTCTAAAACTTGAATGTTATTCGCTGAATAATTTGATTTGTCTTCTATATTTTCGTCACTCATAAAAGGTATGATTTTGTCTATTTTTCAACTCAAAATTTGAACCGAATACAAAGATAAAATTAGCTGGCTTATACGCTATTTTTAGGGGGGTAAATACGCTTCACTTTTACACATTTTATTAACATTTTACAGGGTGTTTAAAATTAAAAATAGACACTGCTGCAGATAATTAAATAGGGTAATAGCGTATTATCAAGGAAGGGCAGGATTAGAGATAAAAAAAAAGGACCAATTAATAAAAATTGATCCTTCTAAAGCTTGATTTTTGAGTGATTATTTATCCCAAAAAGCGATGGTGACTCCGCCTAGAACATTGAGTCCTTGAACACGATAATTACCCCACACTTCATAGTTCTGAGAGAGAATATTATTGACGTCTAAAAATGCAGATACCTTTTTTGTAAATCGGTATTCTAAACCAATGTTAAAATCAATAATAGGATCAATTTTTCGTCCATAGACTCCAAACGCTAATTCTTCTTGAGCAGTGTCACTAGTTTTTACATATTTACTATTCATAAAAGTAAGACTAGACTTTACCAAAATCTTTTCTTGTAGGTTATAGTTTAAAGTCAAATCGGAGGTGAAGTCAGGTAAATTCCAGGCTTTAACTTCTCGTTGAGTTTCGTACATGTTGTAATTAACACGCCACATTACATTCCACTTAGTAGATCTTTGGTAATTTACTTGAGCAGCCACGTGCGCCACATTTACGGTATCGTAAACGGGTTGGTATACGTTTTCATAATAGGGTTGTGTACTTGTAGTTGACAGATTGCTGGTGAATAGAACCATATCCTTAACGGCCTTATATCCCCCAGAAATATTGTACGATAGATTAGCGCTAATTAATCCCCTCACCCCTAAATAAACATCGTAGGCGGTGCGGGTTGTTTTTAATTCAGCGTATTCATATAAAAATGGATTCTGTTGGCGAAGTGTTTGGAAGGAGTTCCGCTCTGCTCCTCCAGTTACTCCTAAATAAGGAACAATAAGGTTTCCAACTACATTGTATTTAAACTCGGCTTTTGGAAAGAAGAAAAACCGAGTGTCTTCCCCGTTTTCAACGGCCATTTTAAACCCCGCTCGTAAATGCCATTTTTCTCCCTTAAACTCAATATTGATACTTGGCTTTACTAATAAGTTTCCTTTATAGCTCACTGAATCCGTTTGTACTCCATTATAATCAACGTCTACGTTTAAATATCCTTTTTCGGTTCCAAAGAACTTGGAAAATTGCGAAGTCATTAAGAAGTTATTCTCAGTCGTACTATACGGTTTAACCGATAAGTTATGGTATTTGAAATTAACTGTGTAGTTCAATAAATTAGAATCCGAAATAAAACTACGAAGTCCTGCCTGACCTTGATACAGTTCATAGGTTTGTCTGATATCTGGAACGTTTTGCTTTTCCGGTATTTCTACATTTAACCCATATTTATTAATTTGCTCACGATCAAAAATGAAACCCGCATTAATGACATGGTGCTTCAGCATTTTTTTAGCGTTTAAGTCCACGTTTTGCTTGCTGAAATAACTGTTAGGAGCATCTGTAATCCCTCCATTTGAAGCCAAATGATGTACGTCTATCCCCCATTGAAAATCTCGGGATCGTAGACTATTAATATGTAATTCACCATAGGTATTTAAAAAACTACCCATTCCTGCTTTTACATACGCATGATACAGTTTGTTTAAAGGCTCTCCTTTAATCTTCACGGCATCAATGGTATCTGGGTGGAATGCATACGATTGATTTTGTGGAACCATTTGGTATTGAAAGCTCGGTTTATTTTTCTCTACCGAATTAATCATTGGTTGATGATTAATCTTTTTCGCATCTTTAATTACTGGTTCGAACTCTCTCACAATAATAACAGTTTCACTAGATAAAGAATCTTTGGTAGTCGTTGTTTCTTGTGCCAATACAGGGTTTAATAAACCTAAAAATGTGGTGGCTAAAACCCAAGTTGATATGTGAATTTTATTATTCATCGTCTTCTGGGTTTTCTGGTGAAATAGTATCCTCATCTTCTAATTCTTCCTCTTCGTTTTCAAATAATTGGTCGGTGTTATTACCGTCTGAATCCTCGTTTAAATCTACTTCTTCTACTGCTGAATCAGGAGGGTTATTAAAACCACTATTCTCTAACTCAATGAGTATCTCTAATTTTCCTTTGGCATAATTCAGAACTTCGGTATCTCCACTATAATTTGCAATAATGCTCTCTAATGTTGTTCTGGCTTGAAAATAGTCTTGTTGAATAACATAAATATCCGACAATAAAACCAGGCCTTTGGCTAACCACTCTGGATAGGTAGGGGTATGCTGTGCTAATTCAAAAATGACTATTTCACTAGAATCTATTTGCGCACTGTGATATAACATCTCAGCAATTCGGTATAAAGACTCTGCCGATTTTTCTTCTTGCGAATGGGCTTCTACATCTTTATAGTATTTAAATGCATTAGCGGTATCGTGGGTCATTCGGTAGGCATTAGCCATCATGAACTTGATATGACTTTCACGTTGCAAATCATCGGTAGAATCATTCAATAAGTACAAACCTTCGCGAATCACGACTTGGTGAGAATCAATTTTTGAAGCACTTTTAAACGACCACCAATACACGTCATTTAATTCATCTACATTGACAGTGGTAGATTTTAGCTTTTCAAAATAAGCTAAAGCATATCCATATTGATTTTGCTTGTAACTCAATTCTGCAGCCCTTTTTAATGAGGGGTTGTAAAACAAAGGGTCGTTAGTGACCACATTGTAGGCATAATTGGGTAAAGCATTTTCTAAATCATCCTGTTTGTATTGCGCTTCTGCTAAGTAGTAATGCGCCCGATTAGCGAAAATTGGATAGTCAAACTTGCCTAAATATTTTTTAAATAATGGAATGGCTTTGTTCATGTCGTTATCCATATAAAAATCCTCGGCAGAGGCGTAAGAAAGAGAATCTAGCCCTCCGTTACTAATATCCATAAAGTCTAGCGTAGCAATGTATATTTCATATGCATCAATATCACCCGTAGCTTTATAAATGGTTTGAATTCTGTCTAAAGAACTCTTAGATTCAGAATAACTGGGGTATTCCGTAACTACTTGTTTGAACGTAATCAAGGCGTTCGCATTGTTATTATTGTTGTAGTGAATTAACCCCGTGTTTTCTAATGATTTTTTACGGAATAGACTACTAGAGTCGCCTTGAATTACCCGATCGAAGTTAGCTAATGCTTGTTCGTTTTTACCTTCGTCAAAGTAGTTTTTTCCTAATTCGTATAACGCACCGCTAGCATATGTAGAGTTTGGGAAGTCGATAAGTAGTTTTTCTAAACTCGCATTTTGTAGATTCTCTTTTTTTAGAAGTCCCTGCGCTAAAGCATATTGAAACAAGGCATAATCAGCATTTCTACCCCCTTCTACAAAAGCTAGCTTATAATATTCTTCCGATAATAAGTAGCTTTTTGAAATAAAATAACTGTCTCCAGTTCTTAAAAGCGCATCATGCCTTCTTGTAGGACTGGCCTCTTTATATGATAGGAATTTCCGAAACCATGTAGCTGCATTTAAATAATCCTTATCTTGATAATAGGCATATCCAAGCGAGTAATTCGCAATTTTAAATTCAGATAAAGTGAATGCTCGGGGTTCAAAAATAAACTGGGTGAATTCAGTAATAGCTGCCTCGTACTTTTTTTGACGGTATAGCGCTTCCGCTACCCAGTAGGTGGCCAGTGCATTTAGGTTTTTATTTTCGGCTTGTTCTTGCGATTTCCTAAAGGAAAGAATGGCATTCGGATAATCTCCATTTTGAAATTGCTCTACGGCCAAATTAAAGGTGAGTTTTTGATAGACTTCTTTTAAACGCGGATCTAAATCTTTTGTGGTTTCTAACGAGGCCAATGCCGCTCTGTAATTATTAGTCGATAAATAGATATTGACTAAATTCTCAAATGCTTCGTTTTTTTTAATAGCATCGGGGTATTGGTCTAAGTACTGGATAAATGCCTCAATCGCTTCCGTATATGGGTCATAAGAAATTTCGTATGAAAGTTTTGCGTAATTAAGTAAGGACTCTTGCGCAATTAACTCATTGTAATCCATTTTAGAGGCTTTATAAAAAGCATTTCTAGCGTAGGGTTTGTTTTGTTTTTGCATGTAACAATTGGCTAAATTGTAGATGGCTTTTTGAGATAGCTCATCATCGGATGCGCTGATTCGGGAAAAGTACTTGATGGCGCTTTCCAAATCTTTGTTTTGCATTTGGGCAAAAGCCAATTGAAAATATTCTTCTCTTTTGGGCTGATTGCCTTCTTTGATATAAAACTGTAGAAATGGAATGGCCTCGGTAAATTCTCCCTTATTAAAATAGGCATCTCCTACCAACTTAGATATTTCTGGTTTACGTTTAGTTTTTTGGTTTTCTAGCAGTGGAGTAGCATACCTAATGAGCGTATCGTACTTTTCTTGTTTATAATAAATTTGAGTCACATAATACGGAATGATCACGCCAAATTTCTTGTCGCTTCTGATCTTGTCAAACCCTTGTAGAGCCGATTGGTAGTTGCCTTCTAAGTAAGAGATGTGCGCATAGTAGTAATTGGCCGGCACGTAATAAGGAGAAGGAATATCAATTAACTCATGAAAATATGGAGCCGCTTCTGGAAGCTTATCTAATCTAAAAAATGAATATCCTAACCGGAAGTTATATTCATACAACTCGGTATTAGAAAACTCAAAAGCATCCGTTTTACCAAACCAATAAATAACTTTTTCCCATTTCTTTTTACGGTAATTATACTTCCCTAATTGAAAATATGCACTTTTTACCTTCGGGCTTTCTGGATAGGTGGATACAAATTCTTTAAGCTGAAACTCCGCATCTTTATTAAATAAGTTTAATGCACAGAGTGCTTTGTAAAACGTAGCGTTTACATAAACTTCGGAGTTTTGATCATTAATTTGTTCTTGTACTTTTTCAAAAGAGCGAATAGCAGCGCTAAATTTTTCTTTTTGAAATAATTCAATCCCTTCTGCATACGACCTCAGATCCGTGCGGTATACATGAGTTTCTTGTGCCTGAAGCGTTGGAAAGTAACCCGAAAACTGGATTAAAATAAGTGCGATAATTATTTTTTTCAAATCGTGATTGTTTTTACCTGTAATAACAAGTAAAAGTACTTTCTATTGTACTGTATGATTGAAATTGTGCGGTGGAGTTATTAACGCTATTATGTTGATGCGTAACGGTTGGTTATGATAGAAATTGTTGTGGTAAAATGGGTTTCTATGTACAACGAAAAACTTAAGTTTGTGTGAAACGTAAAATAACCATGTCAGAGCACGTAATTGAATTAAAAGGAGCTAACATTTATCAAGATAAAACGTTGATTTTATCTGATGTAAATATTCAAATTGATAAAGGCCAATTCTTTTATTTGGTAGGGCATACCGGAAGTGGTAAAAGCTCTTTGTTAAAAACGTTATACGCAGAGTTGCCGTTAACAGAAGGTTCTGGCACTGTAGCGGGTTTTAAGTTAAAGAAATTAAAAAATAGTAAGGTTCCTTTTTTGCGAAGAAAACTGGGTATTGTATTTCAAGACTTTCAGTTGTTATCGGATCGTACGGTTTCTGAAAACATGATTTTTGTAATGAAGGCTACCGGTTGGTCTACTAAACTGGAAATGAAAGATCGGGTCGCTTTTTTGTTGGAAAAAGTTGGGCTTGCAGATAAAAGCGATAAAATGCCGCATGAACTTTCGGGAGGAGAACAGCAACGTGTATCTATTGCTCGAGCCTTAATTAATAGTCCTGAAATTATTTTAGCAGATGAACCAACGGGAAACCTAGATTCAGAAACAACTGACAGAATACTTCATTTATTATCTGATATTAGCATGGGGGGTACCGCTGTTTTAATGGCAACTCACGATAAATCAATTATGGAAAAATATAAATCAAAAACCATTCGTTGTCACGAGGGGAAAGTAACTGTGGAATAATGGTTTCAATATTAATACCGGTTTTTGGGGAGTCCGTTGATGCGCAATTAGCTAATTTGGCTAGTGAAATTAAAGGGTTAGATTATCCGGTAGAAATTATTGTTTGTGACGATGCGAGCCCGAACCCAATAAAACCTGCTTTTTCAGATTATAAAAATGTAGAGTTTCAATTTATTCAATTGGAAAATAATTTGGGAAGATCTAGAATTAGAAATTTTTTAGCGAAGGCCGCTAAATACGAACAACTTGTGTTTATTGATGCCGACTGTCAACCCATACATTCTCACTTTATTGAAACCTATCAACAAAACTATAAACCGGAGTTGGTATTAGTGGGAGGGCAATTATTTGCGGAAGAAGAGCCTTCACGAAAGGATCAAAAATTACGTTGGTTCTATGGCTCTAAAATAGAAGCAAGACCTCTAGTTGATCGAGTAAAGTCACCGTATAAGTCGTTTATGGCGAATAATTTTTCTATTTCCAGATCTTTATTGGAACACTATTCTTTTGATGAAAAACATAATGGCTACGGTCATGAGGATACTTTATTTGGTTTTCAGTTAAGAGAGAATAAAGTAACGGTGGTACATATTGAAAATCCGATTCGTCATTTGGGGCACGAAACAAATAAAGAGTTTTTAGATAAAACGGTAGAAGGAGTGCATAACCTTGTACAACTTTATAGAGAGGGTAAGTTAGATAATCATGTGCGTTTGATAAAGATGTATGAATCATTAAAGATGACTGGCTTTGTTGGAGTCACTCGAAAAATAATTCAAAAACGTAAAGATCGTTATTATAAAGAATTGTACACAGGCAGTGGAAAATTACGCAAGTTTTCGCTTTTTAAAATGAGTGAATTTATAATGGAAATGAGAAGGTTAGACTCTCTTTAATCTTGAATAGCATCTGTTTTACTTTTCCAAGTTTTGTATGCGCTAAGGTCCTTTTTTACCAGCGTTAATGCAAACGACAGAACAGTTACATCATCTAAATACCCAACAATAGGAATAAAATCTGGGGATAAGTCCATTGGGTTGAGTACATAGAGCAATGAAAAAACGATTGCGGTCAGTGCATACCAAGGAATAGATGTATAATCCTTCTTCCAAAAGTCTTTGATTAACGAAAGCATGATTTTTCCATCTTCCAAATAGCTGTCGAATTTCACGGTATGAAGTTTTGACCAAATTTTCGAGCTTTGTTTAACGACCTTCTCTACATCCTCATAAGTTACTTTTTTTGCCTCTTCAGAAATGTATTCCTCATTAATACTTGATTTCCCACGATTTTTTTTACCGAAAAGACCCATGAATTGATTTTGATTGTTAAATGGTACGGACTAAAATACGAAAATAACAGCGTTTTGTTTCATCTATATTTTATTTTTAAGAACTTGAAAATCAGTCACTTTTAAAATTAGAGAGTTTTATGACAAAAAAATAATTGCGGTGTTCAATTATTGGCTTTTATTCGCGCACTTTATGAAACGCCAGAATCCTCCTAATTTTAATCTGGTTAAATTTAAGTTATGAATAAAATCATTATTTCAGGGATGCTACTTTTAAGTGGTTCACCATTGTTTTCACAAACAAAATATTACAGTTCGGAACTAGATACTGTTCAAGTTACTGCGAATAGAATAGATCAAAAAATCACGGAAACAGGCAAGAACGTTCAAGTAATTACCTCAAAAGACATTCAGTCGTTACCCGTAAATTCTACCGATGAACTTTTGCGAGTTTTACCAGGGATTGAAATTCAGTCACGGGGTGGTTTTGGGGTTCAGAGTGATATGTCGCTTCGTGGTTCCACATATAATCAAGTTTTAATCATGGTAGACGGGGTTCGGGTAAACGATCCCTTAACAGGCCATTTTAACGGATATGTACCTGTTGTTCTTTCTGAAATTGAAAGAGTTGAAATTACGAAAGGGTCGGCATCGTCCATTTATGGAGCAGATGCTGTAGGTGGGGTTATTAACTTTATCACAAAAAATGAACCTGTCAATACAGATCTAAATGTTAGGGCTAGCGTGAAAGCAGGTTCAAATGCTTATGTAGGTTCAGACTTTAGTTTATTTGGGAAGTCAAAAAAATGGAAGTTTTCACTCGGGGCCAAAACCAGTAAATCGGACGGAGAAAACTATGTTAATCCCAATTACGGATTAGTAGCTTCGGCCTCTGAAACAAAAAATACATGGTTTGATATGAATACGTTTACAGGTAGTGTAGGTAGAGATTTGGGTGCCCATTGGAAGGTAAGTTTGCGTAGTTCATATGATGAAAGAAGTTTTGCGGGTCAGTATTTTTATACGGCTAACATATATGATGAGTCTGTTGAAAATACCACGGTTTTCTTTAATGATTTAAAGTTTACAGGAAGTCATGGTAAATTTAAAACAGATGTAGATTTTGCGTATAGAGAAAGTACAGATGAATATATATTTAACCCGTTATTTACGAGGAACTCTCACAAGACTAAATTTGGACTGTTTCAGTTTAATCAATCATTTGCGTACAGTGATAAACACAAATTTGTTTACGGAACCCAATTAGACATGAGAAGTATTGAAAGTAATGATCGGGGTGATCATGATAACTTTCATGCGGGAATCTATGGACAATGGATTGGTAACGTGGTTAAAAACTTGACATCCACCATAAGTTTAAGAGGCGATTATGACGATAACTATGAGTTTGAGTTGAGTCCACAAATAAGTTTATCCTACCTATATAAGAGTTTGGTTATTCGGGGTGGCGCAGGGCGCGGTATTCGTGCGGCAGATTATACTGAACGATTTGTTTCTAACAACTTAGTGTCACTTTCAGAAGGTAGAAATTTGGGTAATCCGGACTTGGTAGCAGAAACATCTTGGAGTTATGAGCTAGGAGCAGACTATTATTTCTCGCAAGGGTTTAAAGCGATTTTCACCGGTTTTTATAGAGCTTCGGATAATATAATTGATTACGTACCAACTTTGGGAAGTGACATTTCTAATGTACCCGTGGCAATTGTTCCAGAAGGAACGTACTTGTATACACAAAACTTAACAGTAGTAAATACGGCAGGTATTGAATTTGAGTTATGGTATGCGAAAGAATTCACGAATAAGAGCAAGGTAAATGTGAAACTGGGATATACGTTTCTGGATTCGAAAAATCCAGATGGGGTAGTATCTAAGTATGTTTCTTCTCACGCCACTAATTTGATAAATGGGAATATTATTTATTCCGTATCTAATGTAGACTTTGGTGTGACTGGATTATATAAAGAAAGAAAATCTGGCTATTCGGATGTATTAAATGTTGAATTGAAACCTTCTTATTTTGTGGCGAATGCCAACATAGGGTTTCGTTTATTAGATAATAGATTGACGCTAAAAGGAGAGGTATTAAACGTATTTGATGAAGAGTATAGCGATATTCTTGGAGCTATAATGCCAGGTAGATGGTATATGGTAGGGATGTCTTTAAATTTGTAAACAGATTAAGACATAAAAAAACCGGTAAAGTAATTTACCGGTTTTTTTATGTCTTGTTTTTTAGTCGATAGCTGAAAAATCAATATGATAGCCAGAAAATTTACGGATATTTAATACTTCTCCACCTTCAAAAATCAGGTATTGGGCCCTGATACCCATTAGTGTTCCGCTAATGTCAGGGGTTTTATCAAAGTTTAAACTTTTGATTTTCTCCGGGTATTCATCTACCGGAAAGTTCAGCTCCGTTATTTCTGAATTCTGTAGCGCATATTTTTTCAAGTTCTCCGGAAAGAGAGAGATAGCCTGGTCTCTTAAACTCAGCAAATCAACCTCCGTGTTACGCACGTCTTTCAACATATCACGCCAAGGGGTTCTATCACCCATATGGTTTTTAAGACGTACTTCAATAAGTCCTGCCTCTTGCCGGTTTTCTGTTTCTGCAATGATGATTGCTTTCCAAGCCCCTTGATCAATCCAACGCGTGGGTATTTGATCATGGCGAGTAACGCCCACTTTTACTTTAGACGTAACCGCTAAATAGACAAAGTGCTTTTGCAAGTGATTTTTCTTTTCCCATTCAGGATCTCTTCCTTTGCCCAAGTGTGCTTCACATAACTCTGGACGTATAATGCACTCTGCATTCATTGGAGAGTTAATGAAACAGGGATAACAAAAACCTTGACCAAAAGCCTTCTTGGTTACCTTTCCACAGGAAACGCAATTAATAACGCCATTAAATGTTAAAGATATTTCTGAACCTAAATAATCGTTCATTTCAATATCTTCTTCTCCCAATCGCAAAGTGTATTCAATTTCACTTTCCAATTGGGTTCTCATTTTTGAAAGGTTTCCTGATGCTTCCATTGTTATTTTAATTGTTTTTTTACTGATTTTGGAACCGCGTCAGTATGCACCATGATTCCAATAGTTTTCATAGCCATGTAGGCTTTAGATACGTATACAAAACCGTCAAATGCTCTTTTATCTCCCCAAGAGTTTTTTACCAAATAGTAGGGGGTATTGTTTTGATCAATAGCTGTTCCTACAATGTGCATTAAATGATCATCTGTGGTCTGAAAACTTTCAAATAACTCTTGTCTGTTTTTCTGAGTAACGACTAACTCGGTACTTGGAATAGTAAATAAAGTGCTTCTTTCTTCTGTCGACATTTTTGCAAAAGAAGTTTCGGGTAGTATCGCTATACTTTTGCTTCTAGACCAAGTTTTTTCGCTAACATCAGCATCCCAAGCTATGGTATACCCATTAGCTAAAGCATCATCAATAATGAACAGGAGATCAGATAAAGGAACATTGGTAAAGGAACCATTAGACCAATTATCTGGTACTTGAATAATATATGGTGCGTAATAAGGCGTATGAGAAAATGAGGTGAAAGTCACGTAATTATTCGCATCAATTTCTAAATATTTAGCAAATGAAGTAGGGGAGTATTGTTTTCCTTCAAACTCAAATTCGGTAGGAGGAACTCCCATATAGTTATTTAGAGTTCCATCAATATTACCCATCCATACTTTTGAAACGGGTCTTTTAAGTCCAACAATTGTTTTTAATGTAGTTTCTAAAATAGCTGCCATTTCTTGATGGTCATGGGTACCTGGTTGATAGGAATTACCTGAATAAGCCGACTCTGGTACTAACCCATATTTAGAAATGGACTGCATAACGTCATGACTCAAGCCTCCTTCACCAAACTGGGACTTTCCTTGACGCAAGTAATAGTTTTTTGCTTTTTCTACATAGGTCATCCGTACATTAAACATCTCCGAAAGATCTATCTCGGGTTTACCCATACGTATTAATTCACTTTCAATAAATGAGGTAGTGCAATAACTCCAACAAGTTCCTGTGTTTTGTTGGTTTTTTATTGGGGTGGACGCGATAACGATTTTATTTGTAAACAAATACTCGCTAGGCTCTTTTTTTTCTTGTCCAAATACACCAAGAGTAGTGACAAGCAATACCCCAGATAATAGACTCGTAATTTTCGTTTGTATCATAATATGTTGTTTTGTTTAAACATTTTAGGAAAGATGAAAAATCCCAATGTACCTTTATTGTTTAATTCACTCCAAGAGTCAATATCAAATAATATACATGCTACGCCACAAGTAGGAATATTATCAAAGTGTTCATTCGCCAAATGATTTACAAGTTGAGTGACCCCAGGGTTATGCGCTACTACCATTAATTCGTCAATAGACTTGTCGGTTTCTTTAATATGTGCAATTAACGTTTTTGGAGAAGCCAAATAAAGCTCTTTAGAGTAGGCTATTTGAGACTCATTCAATCCGAATACTTCATTCAATAAAAGGGTGGTTTTTGTAGTTCGTTTAGCTGAGCTGGCAATGATTTGATCAATTTTAACTCCTCTAGATACAAGCTTTCCAGCCATAAATGGCGTGTTTACTTTTCCTCTTTTTTTTAATCCTCGATCAAAATCATCTAGTCCATCTGCCCAAGATGATTTTGCATGTCTTACAATAAATAATTTCTTCATTTAATAGTATGGTGTAAACACAAAGAAAGTTTTTTTATTTGGTAGTAAAAAGCATTTTATGGGGATTCGGAGTTGATTTGTCGACAGTTTACTGATTATTTTTGGAACATGACTTTTAGTCATGTATTTTTCTTTGGTGTGATTTTAGTCGTAGTTTCAAAAACATAGAAAATAAAATGGGTGACAAAATAATTTATCAAAATTCATTTAAGCAAAGCATTATTGCTCCTGTTCTACTCGTAATAGTAATGTGGTTGGTTTTTGGCTGGGAGCAGTATTATAATGTGAGTTTCAATTCCTATGGAATATTGCCGCGTGATTTTGTAGGGTTAAGAGGAGTGGTACTCGCTCCATTTATTCACGGTGATTTTAAACATATCATGAATAATAGTTACCCAATTCTTATTTTAGGAACTGCTATCTGTTACTTTTATAAAAAATCGGCCAAATTTGTATTACTGTATAGTATATTAATGACAGGTATTTGGGTTTGGGCAATGGCTCGATCTTCGTTTCATATTGGTGCTTCCGGATTGATTTATGCTTGGGGAGCTTTTCTTTTCTTAAGCGGGGTTTTGAACAAGAATAAACGAATGATGGGATTATCATTATTGGTTGTCTTTTTATATGGCTCTTTAGTATGGGGAGTTCTTCCTTTAAAAGAGGGGGTGTCATGGGAATCGCATTTGTTTGGTGCGATGGCTGGTTTTATTTTAGCCTATGTGTTTAAGCAAGACGGACCTCAACGTAAAACCTTTAAATGGGAAGAAGAGGAGGAAGAGTATGAAATTGAATTTTGGAATATGACTACCGCAGAAATTAATCAATACTATCTAAAAAAAGTACAAGAAAAAACCTCAAGCCAACGACTTGAGGTTCCTTTTAAATATGTATTCAAACCTAAATTAGAAGACTAATGGTTTAACATTACGGGCATAACCAACATCAATACTTCTTCGTTTTCATCGCCACCTTCGGGTACTAATAAACCAGCACGGTTAGGTTCAGAAAGTAATAATTGAACTTGTTCACTCGTTAAGTTATTTAGCATCTCAACTAAGAATCTGGAGTTAAATCCAATTTCAATATCTTCCCCTAAGTACTGACAGGTTAATCTTTCTTTAGCTTCATTAGAATAATCTAAATCTTCTGCAGAAATATTGAGCTCGCTTCCAGATATTTTTAGTCGTACCTGGTGTGTTGTTTTATTAGAGAATATTGATACACGCTTAACAGAAGCTAAAAATGACTTTCTATCAATAGTTAAAACGTTATTGTTTTCTTTTGGAATTACAGCTTCGTAATTGGGGTAAGTACCATCAATTAAACGACAAATAAGTTGAATGTTATTGAATTCAAAATAAGCGTTCATGTTATTATATTGAACTTTTACTTCGGTATCACCACTATCTAAAATTCCTTTTAAAAGTGTTAGCGGCTTTTTAGGCATTATAAAAGAAGCGGCTTTGTCAGCTTTCACGTCTAAACGTCTGTAGCGAACCAATTTATGTGCATCCGTAGAAACAAAGGTTAGATTATCTTCGTTTAACTCAAACATGACACCAGACATTACAGGCCTTAATTCATCGTTTCCCGTAGCAAATAAGGTTTTTCCAATAGCATTACCCAAAGCCTCAGATGTAATAGATAAAGCAGAGGCTTTTTCAATACTAGGAATTCTAGGAAACTCCTCCCCGTTAAAACCCGTTAATTTGAACTTTCCGTTTGAAGAGGCCATCTCAATACCAAATAAAGAATCATCAACAGTAAACGTTAACGGCTCGTCTGCAAAGGTTTTTAATGTATCCAAGATGAATCGAGCAGGTACCGCAACAGTACCATCCTTATCGGCATTATTTAGCTCGATTTCGGTTGTCATGGTGGTTTCTAAGTCACTTGCCGAAACCACTAATTTATTACCCGCAATTTTGAATAAAAAATTATCCAGAATAGGAAGGGTGTTATTGGTGTTTAAAACGCCACTAATACTTTGTAGTTGTTTCAGTAATACGGTACTGGATACAATGAATTTCATAATTTTAGTTTGTTTGTAGCTCGTTAATCACAAGTAAACCTATAAAATTGAGCTAGCAACAAAGTTAATTTTTGACTGTAATTTAAAATAGCCGATTTTGGCATTTTGAACAGTACTTATTAACAATTGAAGTGGATTACTGGTCTTGATTAGAATAGAAATATTGAATGTCTAAATTCAACGGGTCAAATACAAAATATTGAATAATCATAAACTCTTTTTCGTTGAGCAATGCGTACATCCGGTCTTGGTCATGGTCTATCGGATTTCCTTCAATATCCATCCCACTTTTTAGCGGTTTCAATAGTGTCTTTAAGGTAGTGGTTTCTCCTGCCATGTTTGTAATACTGTACACCTCAAGTGGAGTAGAAGTACTCACAGAATCAATGAAAATAGGATCCTTCGTTTCTTCCCACATTTCAAAATTCACTTCTCTAAAACGTTCTAGGTAATCTACTATAGCGCCTTGTTTCCATCCCTCTACTGGCACGAGGGCATTAGTGAACAAAGAAACTTGACCGTCAATGGTTTGTTTAATAACGAACCCTTTTTGCGGTTGCCCGGGATAACTTAAGCGTAATTCAGCAATGTCTTTGGGGTTGTATCGAAATACTGTTTTTGATTTCCAATCGTTTTCATGAGTCGAAAATCGAGGACTTAAAAAACCGTTGAATCCTTCTATATGAACTAAGTACGGAAGATTACTTCCTTCAATCATCATGTAATTACCGGTGTGGTGTTGGTTAGCCGTTCCAATATAAATAACTCGAGAGGGAGTGTTACTCCCTTGGTACAATTCTACCTTAATTCCTACGGTGCTCAAATCTCTAATAGTTTTGTCGTAACGCGCTTTAGCTACTGGAGCTTTTACGGTCATTAGGTTCACCGTTTCTAACAAATTATTTATATTGTTTTGTACAGCCGTATATTGACTATTTATGGTCCATTGATTAGATAAAACTCTTTCTAGAACTATTTGATTGCCGTTCATGTCAGCAATAAATATTTTATCAATGCTGCCGGTGTCTTCGATGCTGAAATTATTGGCTGTAGATTGAATAGTGGAGCTACTTGTAGTAAAGTAGTTATATGCCACTAAAGCAGTAAGGCCAATAAGAACAACAAATGCAATAATATTTTTTACGTTTTTCATAAGTAGTGTATGAAACCTGTGTTAACGGTTTTTTTTTAGTGTGAACTATATTTTCGTTTCCTTGAAATGCCAACAAACACGCCTATAATTACAATAAATAGTATTGGAAAAGCGGTATTGAAAATTTGCCATTTGCGTTTTTCTTTAACGACAATTTGCTTGTTTAATAAACGGAGCTTAAACTCTTTTACTCGGGAGAAAATAAGTCCATCATCTTCTAATAAATAACTCAAGCTATTTAAAATAAACTCTTTGTTTCCGTACATTCTTTTGGTGTAACGATAGTAGCCTAAATCAAAAAACTTCTTGCCATCTGGAGATACATCATTTTTTATGATATCGGCATCTGAAACAATAATCATTTTATTTACTGGACTTGTGTCCATAAACTCAAACTCAGGATTACTACTTATTTTGTCAGAAACACGATTTTTAAAAACAGATTCAAACTTTCCCTCTAGCAATACAGAAATCATTTGTGGACCTTTATTAAATCTACGTTCATCAGGTGGGTCTCTTAAAATGTTTAGGGCAACTCGCGTGGGAACGTTCACTAACTTAGAATAATCAGATGAAAAAAGTAAAGGCGTTTTAGTAATGTTTTTACCTCCTACAGTATCAATAGAACCCACGTACTGGGTTGCAATCGCATCCAGGTTTGCAGTAATAGGATGTTTAACGGAGCTAAAAACTAACGGAAAGTAATACCAAGGAAATAACTCTTGCTTAGGCTGATCACCGGTCATACCCGTAACTATAGGTATAGGTAATGATTGCACGTCCATCACAAAATCAGGGTTTACTCGCGCGCCATATTTGAAAAGTTGGTCATTTAGGTTTAAGTCTTTCCCTAGGCCTAAGCTAATTCCATTTTTACGCAAACTGTCAATGTTGATTTTTGCATTTTCAATAAACCACATGGTTTTTCCACCATTCATTATAAACTGGTCTAATACATATTTGTCTTTTTCAGTAAAGGCAGAATCCGGTCCAACTATTAATGCAGCATCAAATGCAGCAAGTGCATTGATTTGTCCATTTATTTCAATGTAATCATATTTATAGAACTCCCCAATTGATCTAGATATAGACTGAACCTCCATTCTGTCAGCTTCTCCATGCCCAGTAATAAAAGCAATTTTTTTAGGGAAGTTTGTGGTGGCTTTTTTAATAACACTTGATATTTCATATTCCAATTGTTGAATGGAGTTATTCAACATGGCTTCCGGACTAGTGCCCATTGTATTCTTTAATAATTGAATTGGGTATTCTTTTTCTCGGTAGGCTAGAATCGCTCCCGGAAAAACAATTTGCTCCGACATTTTGTCTCCTTCACGAGTTGTTAAATTTGAATATTGCAGTCCTTTTTTTGAAAGTTCACGATAAATATTCTGTCTCACCTTTTCGTCTGGGTTTTCCGAAGGGTCAATAAATTCATATTGTAAATTATCACCGGCATATACTCTCATCTCATCCAAAATTTCTTTGGTTGAGTTATGCAACTGCATAAACCCCGAAGGTAAATCACCGTCTAAATAAATACGTAAAAAAATTACATCCTCTAATTCAGATAATTGATTTTTAGTGAACTCATTAAGCGAGTATCTATTGTCGGTTGTTAAATCAAAACGTTTAAAAAAAAGGTGTCCTGAAAAATTCACGAATAGAAGAACCACTAAAAAAACGGCAAGTGAGAAGTACGCGTTTAATTTATTTTTTGGTTTGGCGTTGCTATTTCCCATAATTACCATTTAAAACTGTCTAATTTCATTTTTGTTAAATACAAAAAGAAAAAACTTAAACTAAGGAAGTACACTAAGTCTCGCGTATCAATTACTCCTCTACTCATAGATACGTAATGCTCATTAATACCGAGTTGAATAATAAAGTTGTCTAACCCAGGTACATTTGAAAAACTACTTATTTGCTCGAAACCCACATAAAAGAAAAAGCTTAAAAATACCGCGAGTATAAATGCTACAATCTGATTTTTGGAAAGTGCTGAAGCAAAAATACCAATAGCTACAAAAGCAGATGCTAAAAACAACAGCCCGAAGTAAGATCCCCAAGTAGCGCCTTCATCTATGCCCGGATCCAAACTAATTTGTTTAACCGACCAATAATATATGAAGGTGGGGATTAATGAAAAAACAACAATGAGGAAACCTGCAAAAAATTTAGCGGAAATTATTTGCCAATCGGTTAATGGTTTGGTTAACAATAATTCGATCGTTCCATTTCGCCACTCTTCTGAAAAACTACGCATAGTTACTGCTGGGATTAGAAACATAAAAACCCAAGGAGCTATGATAAAGAGGGTGTCAATGTTAGAATATCCAGAATCTATAACATTGAAATTACCAGGAAATACCCACATAAATAAACTGATGGCTGTTAGGAAAACTATTATCGCCAAATAACCAGTTAAGGTACTAAAAAACACGGAAATTTCTTTTCTAAGTAGTGCAATCATTTATTTCAAAAAGAGGACAAATTTAATCCAATTAACGGACCAATTATACCAAAAGTTTAGGCAAAAAAAAACAAGAACACATATGTTCTTGTTTTCAATATTATTGAAGTGATTATTAGATCACTTTTTTCTTTTTTAATTGAATGATTTGGAACACTCCAAAACTAATACCCGCTATAAAAAGGAATAAAATACCTCCGTCAATAGGCGTAACTGGTGATGTTCCACCCGGGTTAGGTGGAATAGGTGGGGCATACATTATAGTTGGTAAGAGTATGAAGACTATTACCTGTAAGGATCTCATTACAAAACTATTTTTCATAATTGATATTTATATCGTGTGTTGTTTGCAAATATAAAAGAAAAAATCATTTTTGGGAGACAAAAGAGAACAAAAAAAAGCGAATCGCTTTTCCGCCTTCCTTTAGAGCGGGGTTACATTTCATTTATAATTTCAAAAGTATCAGCGGTTGGGGGCTCTGAAAATAGTTTTTTTGTCTTAGGCCAAACGACTCCAAATAAGTCTGATTTTCGATATGCATTGAGATGCTTTTCCGTAGTCCACTTGCTTAGTGTGGAGATTCGGTTCGGATTGTTCAAGTCGTGAATAAGTTTCAAATCAAGACAACCATCCGAGGAACGAATTTGAGGTTTGTACGTATTGAATAGAGATGAAAATGGGTCTACATTTTCATCCTTAAAAGTCATGGTTACCAATCTAATAATCATATAAATTCAATTGAAATTGTATCATTTATTCTTATACCTAACATTCCGGAGGCATTTCCTAATAAAAACGCAATTTCTAAATGTCCGGTTGAATTAAATAAGGCAACGGTTTCGCCACCTTCTACATCCGAGTAATTACGAGAAATGGTAGTCACTTTCTCTCTGGTTTGTCTGAAACTAATTTCTACATTTCTTCCGCGTGCATTTTTAGTAAATACCTCTTTGGTTAGATTGGTAATTAAATTTCCGTAATTATCTATATGCACTACGGAAGCACGTATGGTATCACTTTGAATAACAGGTGCATAACTAATCATGGCTCTTAACGCTTGAATGGGCTCTCCAATAACTTCAGGAACACCGCCTCTAGAAAGGTGAGCAGCCGCAGATACTAAGATTGACTTTTCTGGGAAACTGGCTAGTTCAGAAGGGGCGCTTAGGTTTAGTCTATAGGCAAGTATAGGCTCATTTTCAAATACCAATGAAAACATGCCGTTGTCTAATCCAATAAAAAAATGTTGTTGATGTTTCACAATTACAAAATCCATATCAGCCGATTGCACTCCTACAGAAACCAGATGCACGGTATTAGGAGGGAAGTTAGTGTAGGCGTTTTTCACAGTATACGCTGCTTGAGGAATATTATGGTTTTCAATTTCACTTGAAATATCAACAATGTTTACCTCAGGTAATTGATAGAAAAGTTGTCCCTTCATTACCGCAAGGTAAGGGTCCTTTAATCCGAAATCGCTGGTTATTGTTATTATCGACATGAAGTAATTGGCGGCTACTTTTATTTAAGACCCAATGGCGAAGGTATAAAATGTTTAGATTTAAACCGAGATGTAAACAAGTAATTGTTCTTCCAATTTTGCGTTAAGTGCCTTGTGCAAATCATGTGTAAAAAAACGTTTTCGGAAAGAAGTAAAACTTGATTTTAGATTAATTTTGTAGCGTACACCACTTGAGTGATGATTAATTAAAAATAGATTATTTGCAAGACACAGTTATTAGTTTTTATTCCACAAACCCAGTCGAATTATTTGGCGTTAATAACGTCAATATTTCCACTATAGCTAAGTATTTTCCTCAGTTGAAAATCACGGCTCAAGGAACAGATCTTATCGCCAGAGGAGAGAAGTCATCTTTAGAAAATTTCACCATACGGATGAATTTTTTAATTGAGTATTTTAATACACACAACAGGTTAACTCCAGCCAATATTGAGACCTTGCTTACAGAGAAGGTAGAAGCCGTAATTAAGGCTAAAATCGGAAAAGAGGAAGTGTTAGTTTATGGTACAGGCGGTACTTTAATTAAGCCAAAAACCAAAAATCAGCAAGAACTAGTATCTGCAGTAGATAAAACAGATATGACTTTTGCCGTAGGTCCTGCGGGAACGGGTAAATCCTATATTTCTGTTGCTTTGGCGGTTCGAGCTTTAAAAGCGAAACAGGTAAAACGTATTATTATGACGCGTCCTGCCGTGGAGGCAGGGGAGAAGTTAGGCTTCTTACCGGGAGATTTAAAAGAGAAGTTAGATCCGTACTTAATGCCATTATACGATGCATTGTATGACATGATGCCTGCAGAGAAATTAGAAGATTATATTGAAAAAGGAACCGTCCAGATTGCTCCTTTAGCATTTATGCGGGGAAGAACGCTAGATAATGCTTTTGTTATTTTAGATGAAGCTCAGAATACAACGGTCAGCCAAATGAAAATGTTCTTAACGAGGATGGGAGCGAATGCCAAATTTATCATTACTGGAGATGCGACTCAGATTGACTTGCCTAAAAATCAACCAAGCGGATTAAAACATGCGCTTGAAGTACTTCATGGAGTTAAAGGGATTTCATTTATGGAGTTTGATGAAAGCGATGTGATTCGACACAAACTAGTGAAAAAAATTATTAAAGCATACAAAGAAGAAGATTAGAAATGGAAAATGCGCTATTAACTACAGAGTACAATTTTAAAGGCCAAAAGTCTGTTTACCATGGTAAGGTTCGTGATGTCTATATTTTAGAAAATGATATATTGGTAATGATTGCTTCTGATAGAATCTCTGCTTTTGATCATATTTTACCTGCGGGTATTCCCTTTAAAGGGCAAGTACTGAACCAAATTGCTGAAAAATTTTTGGATGCCACGAGTGATATTGTTCCGAATTGGAAAATGGCCACTCCTGATCCGAGTGTAACCGTAGGGAAAAGCTGTACGCCTTTTAGAGTAGAAATGGTTATTCGAGGTTATTGCACCGGGCATGCCTGGCGGGAATACAAAGTGGGTAGACGCATTTTATGCGGGGTGGATATGCCCGAAGGATTGAAAGAAAATGATAGGTTTCCGAATGCAATTATTACCCCGTCTACAAAAGAAGATGAGGGACATGACGAGGATATTTCGAGAGAAGAAATTATTTCTCAAGGAATAGTTTCTGAAGCGGATTATGTGCAATTAGAAAAATATACGCAGGCTCTTTTTCAAAGAGGTACAGAAATTGCTGCTGAAAAGGGATTAATTCTGGTCGATACTAAATACGAATTTGGTAAAGATTCGAAGGGGGAGATCACGTTGATTGATGAAATTCATACGCCTGATTCATCTAGGTATTTTTATAAAGATGGCTATCAGAAACGTCAAGACGCGGGTGAGAAGCAAAAGCAATTGTCAAAAGAATTTGTGCGTGAATGGTTAATGGAAAATGGTTTTCAAGGTTTAGAAGGACAAGAAATGCCCCATATGCCAGCTGAATTTGTAAAGAATATTACGGATCGGTATATTGAACTTTACGAGAAAATTATTGGAGAAAAGTTTATTAAATCGGATGTGACCGAAGTGGTCAAGCGCGTAGAAAAAAATGTGATTAATTATTTGAAGTAGGGATTAATCAGGTGCTGATAAAAAAATAGAAGGGGATTACCCTTCTATTTTTTTATCAATAAGTATCGATCTTATTTCTAATAATACTTGAAGATTGTCTGACTTGTTTTTCAATAAGTAATCATTCAATCTCAGTATGTTAGTGTCGGCCAATTGTTCTTCTTTTTCATCAAAATCGCTATTGTCAATAATCGTCATTATATCAATAGCGTTTGTGTAAGAATTGGAAATTGCAAAGTCTACTAAGGCCGTCAAATGTTTACTTGCATTAAACCCAGATTGCCAAATAGCGTTAAGAGCTAACCATTTCTTTTGTTCCATAACATCAGTAGCGATATAGGTCACTAGAAAATCTAATGCTTCCATCTCTTTAAGTCCGAATAGAATAGACTCTACTTCTTTCTTGATTTTTTGATTATTTGTACCTTCCCAAAGGTCAATTAATATCGGAATTAAAGTAGTGTTTCCTTTAGATCTAACTTGCGTCAATGCCTTGTTTACGTCTACCTCTTCAGAAGATTTTAAGCCTGAAATAATGTCTTTTACTGCTGTAGAAACTGCCATGCTATTTTTTTTGCAAAAGTAAGCGGAAATAAGGACTTAATACAGGCTATAATTAGTTTTTTGGAGCCTTTAAATCTGAAGGGTTGTGAAACTCTTTGTTGTTTTTTTTATTTCTTGGGTTAACATTCTCTAGTAAAATCCATTCGCCTTTTTTGTATTGATAGGCATCAAAAGCCATAGTGGGTTGATAAAAACTATATAATCCTTCCAATTCTTTTTTAGTAGGCGCTAATCTATTGAAAATAATTTGTTTTGAATCTTTATTATATCGTAACATCAGGTAGGCTTCTTTACTATATTCAAAAACAACTCTACGTTTATTTAAGCGAGATGAATTGAATACGGTTTTTCCAAAAAGAGGCTCTTGTTTATTATTAAAATACAAACATTCAATAATTTTTTTATTGGAGTATTTATTATTTCCTTCCCATCCCAATAATACATAATAGGTTTCCTTGTCTTTTTTGAAAGGAATGATAGAATAGTACAAAGATCCATACCACATATCCTTTCGTAAAGATCTAGATTCCGGCCTTTTTATGGTTTTATGATGGTCAATTAATTCATGCCAAATAGACGCCTTATTTTTTGTTGGGGCCAATTGTATAAAGCATATATAATTGTAGGTGCCATCCTTCAGGGAGATGTTCCAAGTAATAAATCGGAATTTATTATCTGGAGAATATAAATCGCCTAAGTAGGGAACTTTATTCAAAGGAGTCGAAAAACTATCCTCAGAATCTAAAAATGATTTCACCACCATTCGAAGCGAATCTGAGTACACCAATCTTTCTGAATCTCTTTGGGCTTGAACAGATAGATTACGGTACTGGAATATGGCAGAATCAAAAGGGGTTTGAGCAATACTAGGAATAGCAAACCAACATAAGAAACTAAAAAACAGGAACAATTTGGACGTATACATGCGCAGAAACGAAAAATTACATTTATATTTTATCTATAAGGTATCTTCATTATCGAAACCTTTTTGTAATGTTAACTTTGCAAAGATATTGCCAAAGAAAAGATATGAAGTTAAAAGAACGGATAAAAGCATTTTCAGACCTAGGAAAAACCTTAAACGCATGGCTTGAGCTTTGGGGATCTGAACAAGAGTCTCCGCTGAATGAGGTGGTTAGACAAGCACATTATCACAATGGTTGGTTTGATGAAAAACAAGTAATTTTAGCCTTGCATGAAATTGCTTTTTGGTTAAATGAAGAGAAGTTAGAAAACTGGGTTCGGTTGTATGCTTTCCCTGAAAATATAAGTCCTAAGGTGGTGGGGGTTATTATGGCAGGAAATATTCCGCTGGTGGGCTTTCATGATTATCTTTCTGTACTTGTTTCAGGCCACAAAATTTTAGCTAAACTATCCAGTAAAGATAAAATATTAATTCAGTTTTTAAATTCAGAATTGCTATCCATTGAACCAAGGTTTCAGGATAGTGTAGATTTCAGTACCGAAAGATTTACCCATGTAGATGCGGTTGTGGCAACGGGTAGCGATAATAGTTCTCGGTATTTTGAGTATTATTTTTCTAAAAAACCAAACATAATCCGAAGTAATAGAACTTCTGTTGCGGTTCTTACTGGAAAAGAAACAAAGGAAGAGTTACATAGCCTAGGAAATGATATTTTTAGGTATTATGGTCTGGGGTGTAGAAGTATAACCAAGGTTTATTTACCAGAAGGGTTTAGTATTGATTGGTTTTACTCGGGTATTATTGAGCATGGACAGGTAATTAATAATCATAAATATCAAAATAATTACGATTATCACAAGAGTCTGTTTCTTTTGAATAGAGACAAGCTATGGGATAATAATTTCATTCTCTTAAAAAGAGATTCTGCGTTGAGCTCTCCTGTTGGGACTTTATTTTTTGAGGAATATAATGATATCAACGTATTGGAAAAGGAACTAGCGACAAAGGCTGATAAAATTCAGTGCAGAGTGGGCATTGGAGGAGTTCCACTAGGGAAAGCGCAAAAGCCGGAACTAACAGATTATTCAGATAATATTGATATTCTTCAATTTTTATTAGACCTTTAATTTATAAAAGGTATTTAGTATTTGTTTATTGTACCGATTGGCGTTAATTTGGCGCACAAATTTGAAAGAAGATCTATGCAAAAGATTTCTATTAGTATCTTACTGTTTGTTGTTTGTTTAGTAGGAGTAAACATTACAGCGTTTTCGCAAACAGCCATAATTAGTACTCCCTCGTCCATACCCACTTCTATTTGTAGTGGAGATTCAATTATTTTCATCGCAGATGATAATGGTGGAACACTGACTTCTTTTCAATGGAATTTTAATGGAGGTGCTTTAGGACCACAAACTATTTACGGACAAACAGTCACATATATTGCCGGTACTCCCAATGGGACTCCTTACAATATGTCATTAACCGTGAGTGATGGTACAAATTTTAATTCATTAAATTTTTCAATTACGGTGAATGGGTGTAATCCTCCGACTATAAATATTAGCGGATCACCCACTACTTTGTGTGCCGGAACGCAAGCTACTTTTACAGATGCCACTACCCCGGGTTCTGACCCGGTATTGGTAAATAGGTTATGGACTTTTCCTGGAGGAATTCCAGCAACTTCAAGTTTAGCGAACACCTTAGTGACTTATACCACTGCCGGAATTTATGATGTCTACTATAAAACAGAAGATGGAAATGGTATATATAGAGACACTCTTACCAATTATATTACGGTATTGGCCTGTCCCAATCCGGTAGCTAATTTCACGGCAAATCAATCTAGAATTTGCCCGAGTGACTGTATTAATTTTTCGGATAACAGTCAAAATATGGTCGTGGGTCAATCTACTTGGTCTTGGTCTTTTCCCGGAGCAGACTCCGCTAGTTCGGTGCAGCAAAACCCAGTTAATGTGTGTTATCAAATCCCTGGGTTATACACTGTGATTCTTACTGTAACAAACTTTACTGGATCTGATACTAAGGTGAGAACAAATTATATTCAAGTAGATTCATGTACACCTCCAGTGCCTTCGTTTACGGTTGAAAAGCAAGAAATTTGTCAAAATACGTGTGTTAAATTCACAAATACATCCAGAAGGTCAGATAGTGTGGTTTGGCAATTTTTTGGTGCTGATCCCATCTATCAATTTAGTTCTGAAAATGAACCAGTAGTATGTTACTCAAATGAAGGTAAATACGATGTTCAGTTGATGGCCATTAACCCATATGGAGCGCAACCTATCCAAGAATCTGAGTATATGTCGATACAGAAATTCCCGGAGGTTCAAGCTCCTGCAGATGTAACTGTTTTAGTAGGTCAATCTGTAAGTCTTCAATCTTACGGAAGTGGAGATGGGTTTAGATGGTCGCCAGATGATGGAAGTATTAACTGCTTGTATTGTTCACGTGCCATTGTTTCGCCTTTAGAAAACACCAAATATTACGTAACAAATATTACCGATAATGGGTGTGAACGTTCAGATTCTGTAAATGTAATTGTCGTTAAAAATTATTATCGAGGTGTACCCGATGCTTTTTCTCCAAATGGAGATGAAGAAAACGATGTATTACAGATTTTAGGTAACGGTATAAGTGACGTTGAGTTTTATGTGTATAATCGTCAAGGTGATATCGTGTTTGAATCAAGAAGCCAATCGGTAGGTTGGGACGGTACATATAAGGGAGAGCCTAGCGCGCCTGGAGTATATGCCTACTTTGCAAAGGTTTCCTACGTAAGTGGTTTCCAAGAGATTTTAAAAGGAGACGTAACATTAGTTAGATAGAACATGAAAAGACTAATAGTATTAATAGGAGTGGCTATAGGTTCTGTCAGTGTAACTGCTCAATCAACAGAGCCAGTACTGACACAGTTTTATAATACTCCATTGCAATTAAACCCGGCTAATGCAGGTTTGTTTGCCGGAAGAGCTCGAATTATAACTAATTATAAACGTCAATGGGAGTCTATTGGTTTACCTTTTCAGACTATCGCAGCTTCTGGCGACTTTCAAGTGGCTAGAAATGTAACTGGCGGAGATTTTTTTGGATTCGGTTTGGATGTTGTTCAAGACAAAGCAGGAGCTTCTGAATTAGCTAGTTTGGCGGCTAACGTGTCGGTTAGTTTTACCAAGGCATTTGACGCTAGAAAAACACATTTCGTATCTGTTGGATTCCAAGGGGGATACGGTCAAAGGAGTATCTCGTCCTCAGGAATTAATTGGGGTAACCAATGGACTAATACAGGGTTTAACCCAGATATATATTCTCCTGATCAAGCAATGGACGAGAGTGTAGGCTATTTTGATTTAGGTGCGGGAGTGAATTATTTTTATTCACAAAAAGGAGATAATTTAAAAGCCTATATAGGTTTAGCCGGTAAACATTTAACGACTCCAACTATCTCTTTTTTAGGAAATGAAGAGGAAGCTATTGAACGTAAATTTATTGTGAATAGTGGCTTAAATTATAGATTTGGACGTTCTGGGAATTTTTCTGTTTTTCCAAATTTCGTCTATTCGTTTCAAGGTAAAGCAAACGCACTTATTTATGGAACTGATCTTGAATATCGCTTAGAAAATGGATCAAGATCTACAGGTACTAGAAAGTATACCAGTTTTGCTGTTGGTTTATATCACCGTTGGAATAGCACTTTATCACCAGTCGTTAAATTGCATAAAGCAGGTTTCTCATTATATATTTCGTATGATTTTGAAGTGGGTAACATTACGCGCGTTACTAATGGACAAGGTGGTATGGAAATTACTCTGAAGTATAGAATAGGTTTTAGAAGTGGTAAGGGCAGTAGAAACATTAACAATGCCTTTATTTAACCTTAAATATTTTTTTCGATCGGGGCTTTTTTTTAGATACTAAAAAAGCCAGTGGATTTTTATTTATTTGTATTTTCTTATTGTTTAAACGAGAGTATCCAGTAAAATTGCTTCATAGACCTTCAAACTGCTATGTTTCTAATTACGGGAGCTAAGCTAATCTTTGATAAAAATGTGCTTCAGTAGGCTGATATCTATCACTCTAATTTAGAGGTATGCGAATAAAATAAGCTAGTGCATTTTACCTCTCTCTTATCTACCGGAGCAGGAATGTTGCCTGTAGTTTGTTTAACCACATTGGTTTTCACAAAGAAGTATCCACATTCACTTCCTATAAATATCGATACTCAAATATTAAAGTTAGCGGGGCGGTAAAAAAATATCAATCCTATTGGGTAGAGGACTCATTTACTTGCCAAATTCTATTATTAA
>JBLFZF010000027.1:0-31357 GCA_047610145.1 Salibacteraceae bacterium
AAAGTGGAGCTCCTGCAAGAATAACAAGAGAGTTTACGTTTTGAAACCATGTAGCGGGCATTTCCCAATCAAACATGACACGATCCGTATTGTTTTTAGCAAATAAACTGAAAGTACCCCCAGCTTGCTCGAAGCCGGCCCAAAACACGATGTTAAAAATAGCTAGAACAACAATTACTGACATCCTACTCCATTCACTTGGTCCGTTTGTACCGTTATATATAACATAAACTAAGCCTAATGCTAAAGCACTGAAACCGATTATGGTAATATAGCTAGTAATATCCTCTGGGATGATACCCCATAACGTAATCAAAGCTAAAGTTCCAACAACTAGACCAGCAGAGTACATAAAAACGTGGGTCCAGTCTTTTGATTTAATACGAACATCTGTTTTATCAGACTTTGGTGGTAGCCCATTATGTATTAGTGTTTCTTCTTGATAGTTTAACCAAAATACACTAATTACCATTCCAATACCAGCGGCAAGGAAACCGTATCCCCAGCCAAATCCTTCCCCCATTCCACCGGCAATAAATGTTCCGAGAATTGCTCCAAGGTTAATTCCTAGGTAGAAGATGTTAAATGCAGCGTCTTTCATTGGATCGTTATCATCGTAGAAATCTCCTACAATGGTAGAGATGTTTGGCTTGAAGAAACCATTACCAATAATTAACACTCCTAATCCAAAATTGAATAAGAAATTTCGTGATTCTGTATCCAGGTCTTGGGCCATAAAAGCACTAGCAGCAAGTAAAAATTGACCAATGGCCATTACAATTCCACCAATATAAATTGTTTTACGCTGACCAAGAAGGTTGTCGGCCACCCATCCACCAATGATAGGGGTCACATAAACCAGTCCAGTAAAAATCGCATAGATTTCAAGGGCCTCATTATCCGTGAGACCAAAACCGTCAGAAACTAATTGAGCTGTAAGGTAAAGTGTCAATAAAGAACGCATTCCATAATAACTAAACCTTTCCCACATTTCTGTAGCAAAAAGGGTATACAAACCTTTAGGATGTTTCTTTCTCGGGTGTTCTACCGCAATTTCATCGTTGTTTTCCAAATCAGCCATTTTTAATTATGTTTTTAATTTAAGGTTCTCAAATATATTAATTCTTCCCACTTTATCAATAGAAGATGAATTATAGTTTCTCTAATAAGAAATTAGTGAATTTTGTGAATAGGTGTTTTCTAGTATTTCCGCCATAAATCCCGTGGTTTTTATCGGTATACATATAAAAATCATATTGAACATTCGCATTAACCAAAGCAGATACTAATTCAGCTGTATTTTGGAAATGTACATTGTCATCTGCTGTTCCGTGAACTAGAAGATAATTTCCTTTAATCTTTTCTACAAAGTTTATCGGAGAGTTGTTGTCATAACCATTAGCATTTTCTTGCGGGGTACGCATATACCGCTCTGTATAAATGTTGTCGTAATATCTCCAGTTAGTTACGGGAGCAACGGCAATAGCAGCTTTAAAATAGTCAGCTCCTTTAGAGATGGCTAAAGTTGACATGTAGCCACCATAGCTCCAACCCCAAATACCAATTCGAGCAGAGTCAATATAGGGTTGAGCGCCTAAATACTTGGCCGTTTCAATATAATCTACTAGTTCTAACTTTCCCAATTGTTGATAGGTCGACTTTTTAAATTCGGTACCACGAGCTCCAGTTCCTCTATTGTCAACAGACATGATTATATACCCTTTTTGAGCTAGCATATGATGCCACATCATATTATAATCCCAGGAGTCTTTGACAGTCTGTGAACCAGGCCCCCCATAAATGGTGATCAGCACAGGGTATTGCTTATTCGTATCAAAATCAGCAGGTTTAATCATCCATCCATTTAGCTTTTCTCCATATGAAGTAGGTATTGTAATAAACTCTTTTTGAGAAATAGCAAATGAGTTTAATGTTTCATTTAGTTCTGAGTTATCTACTAATGTACTTAAGACATTACCGTTATTGGCATTAATAGTTATTGTTGCTGGATTATTTGCATCAGAATGGGTATTCATATGATACAAGAAGTTTTTAGAAAACTCCGCAGAATTCCAGCCATCTTTAATACTCAATTGTTCAATGGTTAATGTTTTTAGATCTAAAGAGTAAATGTGTCTTTGGGTAGGTGACTTTTCAGCAGATTGGAAGTAGGCCATTTCACTTTGTTCAGAGACTCCGTAAAAATCGGTTATATCCCAACTCCCCTTCGTTAACTGTCTTGATATTTCTTTCCCATAAGACACGCTATACAGGTGGTTGTAACCTGTGCTTTCACTTGTAATAAACATTTGGCTAAGTCCTGAAGGGAATGTCCAGCTATCAATTACCTCAACATACGTTTCTGATTGTTCGCGGTATAGAAGTCTCGATTTATTTTTCTTTACATTGACTAAGTGGATTTGAAGGTCGTTTTGTAAACGATTTAAAGTTTGAATGGCGAGAGAGGAAGAGTTGGCCCATTTAATTCTGGGTATATATTCGGTTTCTGGGTAATTGGCTTTTACGGATTGCTTCTTTTTTAAATTGAATACATAAATTTCAACTTTTGAATTGTCTTCTCCTGCCTTAGGATATTTAAAGGTATAATCAGAAGGGTATAACTGACTTTGATACATAATCATATTAAACTCTTTCACCTTTGATTCATCAAACTTGTAATAGGCGATATGTGAATTATCTGGCGACCAAGCAAAAGCTTTGTCAAAAGCAAATTCTTCTTCATATACCCAATCTGTAGCTCCGTTAATAATCTTGTTAAATTCACCATCCTCGGTTATTGTAGTTTCTTTTTTAGATTCTAAATTGTAAACAAACATGTTGTTGTTTCTAACAAAAGCAACCATTTTACCATTAGGAGAAAAGCTTGTATACCGTTGTTTCCCATTTTCAGAAATAGAGGTTAAACTATTTGATTTGGAATCATAAATCCAAACATTTTCACGGGTGGAATGTCTGTAAATCAATTCAACATCCGTAGTCATCATTATTTTAGATTCATCGAAAGAGAACGTATAGTTAGAAAATGTGTTAAATTCAGAAATAGAATCGGTACTAAACAATGTAGCCACAGAATCTCCAGTAGAATAGCTATATTTAACCAAAGCCTGTCCATTTTCTGTTCGTTTTATAGAGGTATAGTATTGTCCATTATCCATAGACGTTAGTCCCCAAACTCCATCGGGTTGAAATGTTCTTTTTTCATGAAGGTCAGCCATGGTAATAGTTTTCTTTTGAGCAAAAGCGGTAAAGGAAAAAACACCGATAAAAAGGAGTAGTTGTATTTTTTTACTGAGCATAAAATGATTTTTTTGATGTCCTATTTTTATAGGATGCAATATAATATATCGAATTTAAAAGGAGTCTAAATTAGGTGCAATGGGAGGGAACTTGTAAACAAAAAAAATGCCGAATTGAAGTTATCAATTCGGCATTTTTTTGAATTAACGTATTAGTATAAATACGGACTGTGATGAGATTTTACAATTAGAAGAGGATTTGTATTTCCTTGTAAAACTTTTTCTTCACGTGTGGTTCTAAAGTTGTCTAGAAAGTCAGGAGAGCTTTCAAAAACAATTCCGATTAATTCTGTTTTATTATAGTTAGTTCTATCTAAAATTAAGTCAATAGCATCTTCACCTTCTGCCCATTCCACACTACATTCTACTCCGTTATCTTTAAATTTGGTGGTGAGTTGATTTACAATAATGGTTTCTTGCTTATCATCTCTTGTTGTGTTGTCTAATCGCATAGGGAATAGGGCTATTTTCAGCCCTAAATCTTTTGCCATTTTTATCGATATATTGGTTTTTTGACGTGAATTAGGTTCTAATGTTAAAGGATATAATATAGTGGTTAGCTCTCTAACAACTTCACCACTTTTTAACGCAATAACAGGATAGTTTGTTTTATAAACGATATCCTTAATATTTGGACCCAGTGTAAATTTGGATTTAACATCATATCCAACGACTAAAAACAAAGGTTCTAATTGGTCAACAGTTTTAGCTAATTGAGAAACGATGGTTCCTTTTTTACCAGGAATAATTCGCCAACTAATAGAAATGTTATGCGCAATTTCACCATGACTTTCAATTACCTCTCTGATTTTATCATTGAAAAACCGTTCGGTTTTATTGCTATCTATATTAATATGCACTAAAACAACTTCAGCCCCATTTTTCTGAGCTAAAAAAAAAGCCTCTCCAACCGCATGAAGAGATGCTTTGTTAAAACTTACTGGTACAACGATTCTTTTACAAACGTTCATGTCTATTTAATTTTTAAAGCTGCAAATCTACCATTAAATACAGGTTTAATAAAAATTATTTATTCCGGTTTGATGAATTAATAGATTAATACATGAAGGGACTATGATGTGACTTTACAATTAACAATGGATCTTCTGTGTTTTGCAATAATCGCTCTTCTCTGGTGGTTCTGAAATTATCTAAAAAGTCGGGGGAGCTCTCAAAAACAACAGACACAATACCCGAGTTGTCGGCTGCTGTTTTTTCTAAAATGATGTTTACTTCATCATCTGCTTCTGCCCATTCTACGTCAAAATTCATTTCTTTTTCTTCCAACTTGGAGATCATGTTTTTAGTAATGATTTCTTGATGAATATTGTCTTTTTTTGTGTTTTTAATTCGGAGAGGTAATAAATGGAATTTAAGCCCCATGTCCTTACAGAACTTAATAGATATATTTGTTTTTTGTCTTGAAAATTGATCTAGTGTAAGTGGAAAAAACAAGGTGGTTAACTCTTTAAGAGTCTCCATATTTTTTAATGCAATTACCGGATATTTAGTTTCATAAATAATCTTTTTGATATTGGGACCTAAAAATCGTTCCATACCATGTTTAATCTCGTAGCCAACCACTATATATAATGGATCAACTTGATCTATTGTTCTGGCTAAACGTTCTACTATTTCACTTTTATCGCCTGGAATAATTCGATAACTAATATCTACGTCTTTTGCAGACTCTCCATTATCCATAATCATGTCATTAATAATACGCTCAAAATCGGCTTCTGTTTTAGTTGGGTCTGTATTCACGTGAATAATAACTACTTCTAAATTTCCGCGCTTTGCAAGAAAAAGAGATTCAGAAAAAGAATGGCGTGAAGTGTCTTTGAAATCAACGCTGACAGCTAACTTATACTTGTTTGACATGGTGATAGGCTTTAAAATTATTCTTTTCGAAGATAAATAAATGTAATTAGATTTCCAAAGGTATACGTGCTAAAATCATGGTTTTTCTGATTGAATCCGAATAACTACTCTTCTGTTTTTTGCTCGTGCAATTGGAGTTGTTTGGGTTTGAGTAAGTTGGTTATAAGATTGTCCGGAAATGGTGCTTGTCTTTATTTCGAAATTTTCACGAATCCATTTATTTATAAAAGTGGCCCTTTCAACAGATAGACGTTGGTTATATTGCCCATTCCCTAATTGGTCTGTATGTCCCGTTATAATTAGGTTTGTATTGGGTATATTAAGTCTGTCTAATTTATTTTTAGCGTTTTTCAATTCCATTTCTGTGGCTATTGACTTATTGAAATTAAAATATATAATGACTGAATCTTGAATGATATTGCGCGTGTTTTCGATGGGAAACGTGATTTTATCGTCCAGTAACGAAACTTGCTGGTGGGGAACCACGTTGTTTTTTTCTGTCGTTTTAACAAGAACTAGTTTTTGATTACTAAAAGCTTCGAAATAGTCGCTGTTGTTTATGAAAAAGTCTTTTTTGTTTTCACTTTTAAAAGACTTTCCTTCAAGAAACACACCTGAATCAAAGGCATCATCACCCACATCTGCAATGGCAATTTTTATTCTGTATTTTCGATTTGGTACCACCTCACTGTACGCAATTAAAGGTTTTGTTAATCCATCAAATTCAATTTGTTGGGCTTTATTTGTGGCATTAGGGATAAAGAAGTTACTGTGCGATTGGTGATTAATATTATTGACGGTTATGGGTTTGTTGGTGTTTGGGATTACGGCTAAATTTGTGACTTCGCCCGTCTCTAAATCAGTTAAAAAGAAACCGAATACATCATTAAAGTTGGAACCTACATACTCTGGGTATTCTTCTGAACCAAATATGTAATTAAATCGAATTAAGTTTTCTGTGGCCTTAAATTCAAAGGATATCCAAGTGGCATCATAGGTTTTATATTTAGCTAGAAAATGCAAGTCTTGATCTCCTTTTGATAAATTGGAACTAGAGAAACCAGCGCCTTTATTTGGGCCTGAAATATCTACTACATTTCCAGTAGAAAGAACTAAGCCTTCTGAAATTGGAATAACCGTATTACGAGAATAAAATATACCTCGAGCACTGTGTGTTCCCTTAAAAAGCACATTCCAAATCTGTGTAGATGAATCCCCCATGAGCATTTGGGTAATCATAAATTTTTCGGTAGGGTATATGTCTACTTTTAACTGAGAAATCCCACAAATAGGAACAGATAGTACAAAAAGATAAATGGCAAATAGTTTTTTCAACGCTAGTGATTTACAATTTGATAAACGACTGTTGTGTAATATTATTATCACTAGAATCCTGTATCAATAAAATATATGCTCCTTTAGATAGCGGACGTGTGGAGAAGTTAAATTGATTTGCCCCTTCTTGAATTTGTAGCTGACCTAAGTGAACTATTAGTTTTCCTGTCAGATCATAAATACCAAAGCTTCCTATAGTAGATTGTGATACGGTGAATGTTAAACTAAACGCATCCGTTACCGGGTTAGGATATAGTAAATTGGAGGCTGGGCTGGGCACTGCCTCTTGAATTTGTTGCTGGATGGAACATCCTTTATTATCTGTAATGACCAGTGAGTTTTCAGTTAATAAATTAATACTCTTTATATTCTCTGTGGAGCCATCAGACCATTCGTAGGAATAAGGTTCGTAACCATTAAAGGCCATTATCTCTACATAGGCATTGTTCGTAATAAAGGGGCTTTGACTTACGGTGTAATCTACAACCATAACATTATCTTCTGAAACTGATAAGCGGTTGAACCAGGTAGAGGATGAATTGTTAGAAGTACCGTAAAAACCAGCGGTGTACACCTCGTTTGGCCTGCCGGGAACTGCTTGTATACCAAAATAATCGCCCCATCGTTCGTAGCTTCCACTAAGTCTCCTTACATGTCCGTCACCTTCTTTAATTCGAATGATGTTTGAATATCCAGGTTGGTCTGGGTTATTTGAATGACGGATAGCAGATATTCCTGCGTTTGTGCTCAGAGATGTATGATTAAACGCAATCAATGTACCTTCATAACATCCTTGACCGTTGTTAACATAGGCTATATTAGGATAACCAAAATCTAAACTATCTACGCCTATAATGGTAGCTTCTATCTCTGGGTTAGATTGGCTATCAGATGTAGTTATTATTCCATGGTAAATGGCTGATCTATCCGTAGTAAAATCCTTGGTGTTGCCTACAAACTCTATTGTTTCATGTTTGGAGCTATTGGTATATCTGGTAGCGCCCAAGAAACGGGAGTCATTGGTTTGAAGTCCATCTGTAAGATCTGTTGGATTATCATCCGCTTGTATTCCGTTTGGAGGAACTCCATAAGGTTTGGGTAATTGAATTGTGGAGACACTTAATTCTTTTTGTTCATTTATATCTATCACAAATAAGGAGTCATTTTGAATGTCAAAATTTCTATTCGATAGAAAAGTAATTCCAGGAATACTTTGACTCAGAGAATCACCAGGTTGAACGGGAGTTAGATTTCTTATCTTCGTTCCGTTGTATAGAATGTCGTCATACATGGTGATATTTAAGTTTGTGTCTCCTTTAAAACCCTCTTCCATAGGTATTTGCCATACAATACTGCCTTCAAAGCCTAATTGCCAGGAGGTATTAGCTTTCAGTAAATTAATAGATAGGTATAAATCTTTATTATCAAATCCAAACATCGGGAAATCAGTCCATTGATCTAGTCCTCTTGGGTTTCCAGTAATCATATACACATTCCATGGATCTCTAGGGTCGTTGGTAGAGCTAAACCCAACAATGATTTTTGAGTCAGAAGGGGTTCTACCGGACAAGAACATAAACACATATTTATCATGTTGCGGAATGTAGGCTAGTTTGGGGTCAAAAGGAAATTCTACTCCGGGGTCTGTAATATAATCTTTACCAAACTCAGCAAAAGAAATGTTATAGGTACTGCCTTTATCATCTACAAAAAGATTGGAGTCGCCTGTGATGTCATAAGCCCATAAAAAACTATTTACGCTTGCTAGTAAATAATCATTCCCCATGCACATGGTGTTGTCTAGGGGAGTTCCTCCATTGTAGTAACCCTCTTTATCAATTTGAGCAATATAACTTCGCATGTTCATTTCATCAATAATGACCGGGTCAGGAGCGGTGCCATAATTATTGGCAGTGTTTCTGTTGGACTTAGCCGGAAAAAGACGGGCTGATTCCTGTTTCTGAAGATTCAAAAAATGGCGATAGCTGGTTCCTCCGGGTGATGGTGCTTCTAGGTTTTTAAGCTGTGGAGCATAAGATGTTGGCCTAGCTAATGGGTCAATAATATGGACTCCAGAAATCACCATAGTCTTACCGGTAGTGGTTACCTGTGAAAATGTATGGAACGAAATAGCGACAAAAAAAATTAGAAATAAAGACTTCATAAAATGTTCATTTTTACTTAAACGGAAATAGCACTTTCAATTGAATTAGATTTAACATGTAAATCCACTTGTTGAAATGGAATGGTGATATTGTTCGCATTAAACTTCCGATTAATTACGATACGAATATCACTTTTTATTTTTTCAATTCTAAAACTATTTTGATTAAAGAAAAGCACCTTGAAATCTAAAGAAGAAGCTCCAAAATCAATAAACCGGACTTCAATAAAATCACTAGCTTTAATTTCTGGGTGTTCAATTACACTTTCTTTCAGAAGGTTCATAACCAGATCTACATTGCTTCCGTAAGCTACACCGACTAAAATATGAAAACGAGTTTTTTTGGAGTTATGGCTCCAATTAATGACTTTACTCGTGGTAATTTGAGAGTTTGGAATAATAATGACGATATCATCTCTATTTATTCCTTTAGAAGTGCGTAAACCAATATGTTGAATAATAATAACTTCGTTATCTACTTCCAATAAATCGCCTACTTTGGTGGTGCCTTCAAAAAGTAAAATTATTCCCGATACGATATCATTAAAAGTTTGTTGAAGTCCTAATCCAATACCCACCATTAATGCAGCCGACCCAGCTAAAAGAACACTCATTTTGACTCCTATAGACTCTAAAATTATAGTAAAAGCTATTATCCAAATAACATAGGTGAATATTTTAAATAGAGCAAAAATATTTCCTTGATCGTAATTGTTGAATCTTTCACTTTTAAAAATAGCTTTTCTAGAAACCCAAATTAAAACCTTAGTAATCAGTACGGTAATGATGATGTAGGCTATGTTATATACCTGTAATGAATGATCTCCAATTCTTAAAATTTGAAAATCTAAAAAATCATTTATTAATTCCATTTATAAAACTAGTCGGTGAATTGGATACTTGTTAAATTCAATTTCGAAAGTACAAATAATTTTTTCAAATAGGTTTTGAAAAAACAGAGTTAAATAGAAATAATAGAGGGTATATTAAAATAGATAAAAACCAAGGTATTTTGTACGAATGATGTTAGTTTTGAAATTAATCAAGTATCATAATTCATGAATAAAATAGTTTTTGCTTTTGTGTGTATATTCAGCTCTATGTATACGGTAGCTCAAGAAGGTGAATATGCATCAGATTCTACTATAGAACAACTAGAGGCAGATACATCAGGCAAGCCAATTATTTTGACGGGCGAAATTGGCTTTACACTGGAGGACTCTATAAAATATTCGGCTAGTTACCAATTTAGAGATGGCTTTTATATAGGAAGAAGATCATTTTTAATGAATAAGCCGATCACCCTAGATAAAGTGTTAACCACTGTTTCGTATACAGACCCGGATATTTATAGTGAAATTTTATCTACGGGCAGTATTGAGGTGCTATTGGGAGATAGTACAATGGAACATCACAGTGTTGGAGATGTTTTTGGATTTGTTCAAAACAGAGTGTTTTACCTAAATATGGGGCATGCGGGTTTTGTAAGAATGACTGAATTCGCAAAAATATGTAAAGTTTCTTTCGGTTCGTCAACCCCCAGGGTGCAGCCCACAGGAGGAGTTGGTGTAAATAGTTGGGGAGGTGCATCTGTAGGGATGGGGGTTCAAATTAATGGAGGCAGCGGAACAGTTACCCAATATATTTTTAGAATAGATGGTGGACCTGTAGTAGAGTTTACACCAGAAATGCTGCTTGAAATGATAAAAGATGATGAAATAGTATTTAATAATTATGTGGGTTTAAATAAACGTTATAGAATGAAGGAGATGTATCATGTCTTTAATGAGTATAACCGAAGAAATCCGCTGTTTTTACCAATATATAAATAAGTTATGGCTGACGATAAGAAAATAATTTTTTCTATGGTGGGGGTTACCAAAGTGGTGCCGCCAAATAAAAAGATTTTAAATAATGTATACCTATCTTTCTATTACGGTGCTAAGATTGGTATCCTAGGACTAAATGGAGCGGGTAAATCTACCTTATTAAAAATTATTGCTGGCTTAGAGCCAACTTCTAGTGGTGAAGTGACTTTTTCTCCAGGATACACCGTAGGGTATTTGGAGCAAGAGCCTGTTTTAGATGATGAGAAAACCGTTATTGAAATTGTTCGGGAAGGCGCACAAGAGTCGGTAGATTTGATTACTGCATACGAAGAAATTAATAACCAGTTTGGCTTGCCAGAAGTATATGAGAATCCAGAGAAAATGGAGAAACTCATGGAAAAACAAGGGAAACTGCAAGATCAAATTGATGCGGTTGGCGCCTGGGATTTGGATAGTAAGTTAGAGCGTGCCATGGCTTCTTTAAACTGCCCAGATTCAGATACTAAAATAGCTGTTTTATCTGGAGGTGAAAAAAGACGTGTTGCTTTAGTGCGTCTTTTAATTCAAGAACCAGATATCTTATTATTGGATGAACCCACCAACCACTTGGATGCGGAAGCTGTAATGTGGTTAGAGCATCATTTAGCAGAATATAAAGGAACCGTAATTGCCGTAACTCACGATAGGTATTTCTTGGATAACGTTGCGGGATGGATTCTTGAACTAGATCGTGGAGAAGGAATTCCATGGGAAGGTAATTACTCTTCTTGGTTGGAGCAGAAATCAAATAGAATGGCGAATGAAGAAAAGCAAGAGTCTAAAAGACAAAAAGCTTTGAGACAAGAGTTAGATTGGGTGCGTCAAGGTGCAAAAGGAAGACAAACCAAATCTAAGGCCCGTTTGAAAAATTACGATGCCATGTTAAATGCAGACGTAAAAGAACAAGAAGCAAAACTTGAAATTTTTATTCCACCTGGCCCGAGATTGGGAAGTGAGGTAATTGAAGCCATTAATGTGAAGAAAGCATTCGGGGATAAATTACTGTACGAAGACTTGAATTTTAAATTACCTCCAGCAGGAATTGTAGGTATTATTGGTCCTAATGGTGCCGGTAAATCAACCATCTTTAAGATGATTATGGATGAGGTTACTCCGGATGCAGGGGAATTTACCACAGGGCAAACGGTCAAGATTTCATACGTAGATCAGTCGCACTCAAATTTAGATCCTAATAAAACTGTTTTTGAAATACTGTCTGATGGTCATGATATTATTGAATTAGGTGGGCGATCTATTAATAGTAGAGCCTATTGTGGTAAATTTAATTTTACTGGAAATGATCAAAGTAAGAAAGTAGGTGTTTTATCAGGTGGGGAGCGAAATAGGTTGCATTTAGCCATGAGTTTAAAGCAAGAGGCAAATGTTATTTTACTAGATGAGCCAACCAATGATATTGATGTGAATACGCTGAGAGCATTGGAAGATGCTTTGCTGGAGTTTGCCGGGTGTTGTGTGATTATTTCGCATGATAGATGGTTTTTAGATAGGGTATGTACACATATTCTAGCTTTTGAAGGAGATTCTCAAGTACAGTATTTTGAAGGAGATTTTACAGATTACGAAATCAATAAAAAGAAACGTTTGGGAGATAACCCTCCTGGAAAATTCAGATATAAAAAGCTGATGAACTAAAATTTCTCACAAAATAAAAAAAGCCACTTTCTACAATAGAAAGTGGCTTTTTTTTATCGTCATGTTTTTTAACGTGAAATGGAGGATAAGGAGCCTCTATAAACTCATCCTATCTTTTAATTTAACCGCTTGTCTGCGAGATATTTCTATTTTCTTATCATCCTTTAGAATAACCAAAAGGCCGCCATTAAACCAGGTTTCAATTTTGTCAATCCACTTTAGGTTTACAATATGTTTTCTATTGGCTCTGAAAAATAATTTGTCACTCAGTTTTTTATCTAAGTTGTTTAATGATTTTAAAATAAGAGGTTTGTTGTTTTCAAAATAGACTCTCACATAATTCCCTTCCGACTCGAATAATCGAATATCGCCTAATTCAACAAACCAGCACTTATCTCCATCTTTTACAAAAACCTGATCATTTGGGCCTAATTGTTCGTCTGAACTAG
Source organism: Salibacteraceae bacterium (assembly GCA_047610145.1). Classification (GTDB taxonomy): domain Bacteria; phylum Bacteroidota; class Bacteroidia; order Flavobacteriales_G; family Salibacteraceae; genus CAJXZP01. Next base: position 12,668 of record JBLFZF010000027.1, read on the forward strand.
AATAGGAAACATCTTGTTGTTTAGATTCAATTTTATCAATTACCTTTTTTAAAGATTCATCAAACCTATTTTCTTCCACGGGTTTAAGAATGTAATCTAGTGCGCTAACCTCAAATGCTTTTAATGCAAACTCATCATATGCGGTAACAAAAATCACTTCAGGAGTATAGATGACTTCTTCTAATACATCAAATCCACTCTTACCGGGCATCTGAATATCTAAAAATATCAGGTCTGGTTTTAACTCTTCAATCTTAGTAATAGCTTCTTCTGCATTGGCACATTCATCTAGAATTTCAATATTTTTATGCTGCTCTAGTATTCTTCGTAATTCTTGCCTGGCAAGACGCTCGTCATCAATTATTAAACACTTTATCATATTAAATAGGTTCTTTAGGTAATTTCACTCTAGTGATAACGGTATACTTATCTGTATTGAATATTTCAAACGTAGCCAATGTACCGTATAATAAATTTAATCTTTGGGTGGTATTCAAAATTCCAAACCCTGTTTCTGGTTTGGAGTTGATAATTAACTCACCCGTGTTTTCAATTTCAAGTATAAGAAAATTATTCGAAACGGAAGCTCTTAAATCAATGGCGCCTCCTTTAGGTAGTTTAGAAATACCATGCTTAATTCCGTTTTCTACTAATGTTTGAATCATTAATGAAGGTACTTGACAGGAATAGGCTTCCTCTTCTATTTCTGAACGGCAAATTAACCTTTCCTCGTATCGTGTTTTCTCTAATTCAATGAAGTCGTTAACAATGGCCATTTCCTCTTCAAATAAAACGGTCTTTTTACGCCCCATCATTAAGGTGTTTCTTAGGATGTTGGCTAGTTGTGTGACAGATCTTTTGGCTTTAGTAGGGTCCTCATCAATTAGAGCTCTTATACTGTTCATGGAATTGAAAATGAAATGGGGGTTAAGCTGCGATTTTAACTTGTTAAGTTCTACTTCATTTTTTGTAGCTTCCCATTTTAAATTCTTTATTTCTTCCGTTCGGTATCGTTCAAAAAACTGATAGGCGAAGTAGATGATACTCCAAAATGAAATCAATGCGACCCAACTGATAATCATGGAGATGTCAAAAAAGTTAAAAGTGGTAGGTTTGAACAACATCACACGAGCTCCAACGTAGTACAGAGATTGGGCAATTAAAGACAGCGCTATCGCAGCGATAATCACCCGGTAAAAAATTTGAGAAATCTCCAAATGAGGCCATCCATTTTTAATAATCCAACTGCGGTAAAAGTGAGTTATGGTAATCCCTATAGAGAAAACCAGAAACAGAAGTGTGGATGACTCTAGTGTGAGTGGTTCGTTTGAAGCAGTTATTATAAATATATAAAGTATAATATATACGGACCACCCACCTATTTGAAGTATAAGATATAGTTTACTCTTTTTCATTTATTAATGCTAGGAACCAAATGTAAACTTTAATGAGTGGATTTAAGCCGCAAAATGATGAACGGATTTAATACCCTGTCATAGGGTAAAGAGAGGGGCGATAAAAAATCAAAAAAAAAGGGAGGAAACTACTGTTTCCTCCCTTTTGTGGCTCGACTGGGGCTCGAACCCAGGACCCTCTCCTTAAAAGGGAGATGCTCTACCAACTGAGCTATCGAACCTCGCTAATTAACGAGTGTTTTATGTATTCATTTTTTGTTGAAAATGAAACCAACAAAAAAGAAAACCGGAGTTTTCCTTTTTAGTGGCTCGACTGGGGCTCGAACCCAGGACCCTCTCCTTAAAAGGGAGATGCTCTACCAACTGAGCTATCGAACCATGCTTTCCAAAAGCGTGTGCAAATTTATATAGTTTTTAAAATATGACAATGAAAAAATTAAAGTTTTTGAAAGGTTTTTTTTAGGGGCTTAATAACCAGTGGTTTTTGTAATTTTGAGACAATGAAAAATGTATTTTTGATAGGATACATGGGAGTTGGGAAAACAACCATTGGAAAGAAATTAGCGCGTATTATGGGTCTGGAATTCATTGATTTAGATGGGCTTATAGAGATGGAAACGGGATTGAGTATTTCTATACTAGTGAAGGAATTTGGGGAGACGTATTTTAGAGAGTTGGAAAGTAAATTGTTACTTAAATTAACCAAAAAGCAAAATGTTTTGGTTTCCACCGGGGGAGGAGCACCCTGTTTTTTTGATAATATGACGATGATGAACGAGAATGGAACCACAGTTTTCTTGAAAATGGATGAGAAATCGTTGGTTAATCGATTAAAAAATAAGACAGGTTCACGACCTTTATTAGAAGGTAAGAACGAATTAGAACTCTTAGACTTTGTTAAAAAACATGTTCAGGAGAGACTTCCGTTTTATGAAAAAGCGCAAATAGAATTTGATGTGCTCAACTTTAATGCTGCTCGTCAGCAAGAACTGAAAAATAAAATTGAATTAATCTAAATATACACAATCATACTTTCCAAACTCAACCGTGATATGCTCTTGAAGAGTGGTGGATAAAGTTAAGCCCACAAAATCAGCTCGTATAGGAAACTTCCGGTGTTTTCGATCCACCAAACAAACTGTTTGTAGTCTTTTGATTTTGTGATCTAACAGAAACTTTGTAGCGTAAACAAGAGTTTTTCCCGAGTTTAGAACATCATCTACTAAGATTACCGCTTTGTTATTAAGTTCATTTTCTTCTATCGAACTAACTAACCCAGAGCTTAATGGTTTTTTTTTGTCAATTGAAACCTCATGAAGAACGATATCCATATCTGATATTTGGGTTAAAATTTTGACCAATCTTTCCGCTAAAACAAACCCTTCGCTTTTGATTCCCATAATGACAAGTGACTTTTCTACAAAATTGTTTTCTATAATTTCGTGAGCAATTCTAGTTATTTTTTGACTTACTTGCTTGTGATCTAGAATTACGGTTCTGGTTTCTGATGTTGTCATGGCTCAAAAATATTGTTTTTGGTTCTTATGAAATGATTTTTTTATTCATAAATTTATTGGTGAATGTATTTGAGAGGTGCTTTATTTTAAGAAAGAACTAATTTAATGATTATATCAATAGTTTAAATGGTTATTTCTTTTTTAATGAGTAGGATGAAAAGTTCACTACCTTTTCTTGGTGGGATTGAGTTTTTGGCAGGTTCCATTTTCTTTATTTGAAAGTATGGTTCAAATAACTCCCAGTACTCTGCTAGAGAACCTCCAAATGGTGGATGGTCTTTGTTTAGTGGTCTATCAAATAAAAGACCAACAAGTTTTCCTTGTGGCTTAAGTAGAAGATGCATTTTTTTTACATAATCGCTTCTTAAATTTGGGGTTAAAGCGCAAAAAAAAGTGTGTTCTATAATAAGATCATATTCTTGAGTATGGTCAAAGAAATTTTGCTCGAAAATGTTTTTTGAAGGGAATTGGGGAAATCGTTTCGTAAACCTTTTTATCGCTAATTTAGAAATATCGATAACGTTCGTATTCATAAATTGATTCTGAAATAAATATTCTGCTTCCCATGAGTTTCCGCTTCCAGGTATCAATATAGTTAGGTTTTTTGAGTCTAATTGATCAATATACTCTTTTATTGGAGTGGCAATTGCCCCAATGTCCCATCCTGTTTTATTATTACGGTATTTTTTATTCCAAAAATCTTTAGTTGTTTCGACCATCATATGCAGTTAGTAATCAAATATAGGTTTTTACGTCTGTTTAAATGGTTGGATGTTTTTTTGAGGGTATATGATTCTCTATAAATTGTTACCATGGTTTTTAACCCTTTAATGTTTTGCGCTAATTGTATTTAATTAAAAGGAGGTGAAATATAGTTTAGAATATATGGGGTATTAGAATGTAAATTGATGACGGATTTATTTATCCCAGTGCTTTCATTTTATTGCTTCAAAGCGCTGGACTAAATTTGGAATGCTACGGGATTTTTTTTCTTTGCGTGAATTTCGGAGTTGTTTTGTGTCTTTCTATCTCGTAAATCATATAAAATGTTTTCCACACCTTATTGTGTTATATCTGTTATTTGGAGTTCTGATTTATCCTGGTTTCAGGTGGCAGGGATAAATCCGGATTCTCACAGTATATCAACTAAACGGTGAAGGTAAATTATACTGTTTTTTTTGACTGAAAGAATAGAATAAATAAACACCTCAATGTAGTTTTTATTGGATGGTTGACAACCAATTAATTAGGTTTTATTTCATAATCACTATCGTTGTATGTGTTGCTGCGTTTAGGTTTAGGTCAATAATTAAATATTTCAAGGGTAGTTGTAAGATACTTATTAACAATTGGTTATAAGATCAATTATGACAGGGAGGACTTTGGCACATAAAATTCTCGTGGTTAAATTACATTAATTTATTGGATTACTTTAAAAAAACTAATTAACAAGTAGATGAAGATATTAAAAAAATAAAACGTTGAAAACTATTGTAAATTATCCATACATTTAGTTTGGATTTTAGAGGAGGAGAAACCTACTTTTCCAAACCGAAATAAGAGGCTCAAAAAGCCTGATAACAAAAAGAAAAAATATCGTTTTAATTATTAACGGATACTGATATGGAGTTAGACATCGACCAAGCTAAAGTGAAAAGTTCTATTGAGAACAAAATTGAATTACCAAAATCATATTCTTATGAAGAGGTTTTGGAAGCAAGCACCCACTATTTTAAAGGGGACACGCTAGCGGCTAGTGTTTGGGTCAACAAGTATGCATTAAAAGATTCTGAGGGAAATATTTTTGAAAGAACTCCGGAAGATATGCATAATAGAATGGCTTCTGAAATTGCAAGAGCGGATGCTAAGTATCCTAATCCTTATTCTGTAGAAGAAGTATTTGATGCGATTAAAGACTTCAAATACATTGTTCCTCAAGGTGGTTCAATGTCTGGAATTGGTAACAATTTTCAGGTAGCTTCCTTATCCAATTGTTTTGTGATTGGCCACAACGGTAAAGGAGATTCTTACGGTGGCATTATGAAAGTGGACCAAGAACAGGTGCAATTGATGAAGCGTAGAGGGGGAGTTGGTCACGACCTTTCTCATATTCGTCCAAAAGGAAGTCCTGTAAAAAACAGTGCGTTAACGTCCACTGGTGTTGTACCTTTCATGGAAAGGTATTCAAATTCTACACGTGAGGTTGCTCAAGACGGACGTAGAGGTGCTTTGATGCTTAGTATTTCTGTAAAACACCCCGATTCTGAAGATTTTATTGATGCCAAATTAGATGGTACCAAAGTAACTGGTGCGAATGTATCTGTTAAAATTGACGATGAGTTTATGGAGGCGGTAAAGTCTGGTGGTGATTATGTTCAAAAATTCCCAATTGATTCTAATACGCCTAAATATTCTAAAACCATTAATGCAAAAGCATTGTGGGATAAAATTGTACATAACGCATGGAAAGCTGCAGAGCCAGGAATTTTGTTTTGGGATACGGTGATTAATGAATCTATTCCTGATAGATACGCGGATTTAGGTTTTACTACCGTTTCAACAAACCCATGTGGTGAAATTCCACTTTGTCCTTACGATAGCTGTCGTTTGTTAGCGGTTAATTTATATTCCTATGTAAACAATCCTTATACAGACGAAGCTTCATTTGATTTCCCATTGTTTAAGAAGCATGTAGGAATGGCGCAAAGAATAATGGATGATATTGTTGATTTGGAATTAGAACAAATTGATAAAATTTTAAATAAAATTGAGCTTGACCCTGAAGAAGAAGTTATTAAAAGTGTAGAGAAAAACCTTTGGACGAATATTAAGAAGAAAGCAATTGAAGGGCGTAGAACCGGAGTTGGTATTACTGCTGAAGGAGATATGCTAGCTGCTTTAGGTATTAGGTATGGTTCGGATGAATCTATTTTCTTCTCTGAGAAAATTCACCGTCATTTAGCAGTGGAAGCGTATCGTTCTTCTGTTGAAATGGCTAAGGATAGAGGTTCATTCCCTATTTATGAAGCAAGCAGAGAAAAAGGAAATCCTTTTGTAGAGCGTTTACGTAAACAAGACCCTGCGTTAGTTCAGGATATGGAAAAGTACGGTAGAAGAAATATTGCTCTTCTAACTATTGCTCCAACCGGTACCACAAGTATGATGACTCAAACCTCCTCTGGAATTGAGCCCGTGTTTATGGTGGCGTATAAAAGAAGAAAGAAAATTAACCCAAATGATACAAATACAAGAGTTGACTTTGTGGATGAAGTGGGAGATTCTTGGGAAGAGTATCAAGTATTTCACCATAACTTTAAAATTTGGTTAGATGTAAACGGATACGATGTCGACAAAGTCCAAGCAATGACCGATGAAGAGTTAAAAGCAATCATCGAAAAGTCGCCTTATAATGGTGCGACTGCAAATGATGTGGATTGGGTAAATAAGGTGCATTTACAAGGAACTATTCAAAAATGGGTAGATCATTCTATTAGTGTAACCGTGAATGTTCCTAATGATGCTCCAGAAGATTTAGTAAGTAAAATTTACCAAACAGGTTGGGAGTCAGGTTGTAAAGGAATTACAGTTTACCGTGACGGATCTCGTTCTGGAGTATTGGTGTCTAATGAATCGAAAGAAGAAGAAACTACGAATGAATTTATCGAAACTCAAGCTCCTAAACGTCCAGAGATTTTAGAAGCAGAGATTGTTAGATTCATGAATGATGAAGAGAAGTGGATTGCAGTTATCGGGGTGATGGATGGTCGTCCTTATGAAGTATTTACCGGTAGAGCTGAAGATGCGTTCTTTTTGCCTTCTTATGTAAATAAAGGATGGGTAACAAAATCTAAGGATGTGGAAGATTCTTCTCGTTATGACTTTAGATATGAAGATAGAGATGGTTACGGAACAACTATTGAAGGTTTATCTAGATCATTTGACAAAGAGTTTTGGAATTATGCGAAATTAATATCTGGTGTGTTACGTCATGGTATGCCATTACCGTTTGTAGTGCATATGGTATCCAACTTACATTTACGCGATAATGCACTAAACACCTGGAAGAACGGAGTAGTTCGTTCATTGAAGAAGTTTATTCAAGATGGTGAAAAACCAGTAGAAAATAAATGTCCTGGTTGTGGCGAAAACACATTAATTTATCAGGAAGGATGTTTAACATGTAAATCATGTGGGCATTCTAAATGTGGGTAAACATTGTCAAGAAATAGCAAGGGTGGTTCATTTGATGAACCACCCTTTTTTTTTCTTTAATTTTGAGGTTAAACCTTTTAGCCTTAATTATGTCAAAATGCCAAACACTTGAGAAATACAAGCATGATTAAAAAAAATACGCTAACAATCGCATTAAATATTGTCTTCCTAATGGCATTATCTGGTTTTGGATATGCTCAAATTGATGGAGATGCTGTTTTTAAAAATGATCAAATAATTCAAATAGAACTTACCTTTCACCAAATTAGTTTTTTTGATAGCTTGGAAGCTAATTACATCACAGGTGAATACATGAAAGCGGATTTATTGCTGACTGACTCTACAGGTTCGTATACCTACTTGAATGTGGGTATTCGATTAAAAGGAAACTCTACTTATAATCATCCAAATGATAAAAAGGCATTTAAAATTGATTTTAATGAGTATGTAAGTGGCCAAAAGCATGATGGACTTAAAAAGTTGAACTTTAGTAATAATTTCAAAGATCCTTCAATGATGCGTGAAAAAGTGTTTTTTGATGTGTGTGCGGATGCCGGAGTTCAAGTACCTAGATCAAATTTTGCCAATGTATATTTTAACGGTACTCTTTGGGGGTTATATACTGTAGTTGAGCAGATTGATGATCAATTTTTGGATTGGAGTATACTTGATGATGATGGAAACTTGTTTAAGGCCGGTGATAACTTTGGGACAAGTAATACCCCTGCAGATTTGATTTATTATGGTTCTATAGCATCTGATTTTACGGATAGGTACGAGTTAAAAACCAATGAAGATGTGGATGATTGGACAGATTTAATTTCGTTATTGGATTTCATTAATAATTCGAGTGGTTTTGACTTCACGGAAAACTTGCATTCAAAAATGGAGTTAACTGAGTATTTGAGATCGGTAGCTTTGGATAATATGTTTAGTAACCTAGATAGTTATACGGGATCTGCAAGAAACTATTATGTGTATCATAACATGACCACCGACAAATGGGAATGGATTAAGTGGGATGGTAATGAAAGTTTTGGTAGCTACTCTGCTGGAGGTGGCCCCGCTGGTGGGACAAACAATTTAAATTTAGACCCTGATTATCACGACACAGATAGACCCCTTTTAGAAAATATTTTTGCTTCTTCAGGTTTATATAATGAGTACTTAATGGAGTATTGTGATATTATGGGTGAGCATTTTAACTCATCTTACATAGATCCAATTATTGATGGGCATAAAGCTTTAATCCAATCATCTGTTTATGCTGATAATAAAAAAATGTATACCAATGCAGAGTTTGACACTAATATCGATTCTGATATTTCATCGGGTGGTGGACCAGGTGGTGGAAACATTTATGGTTTAAAATCATTTATTCAAAGTAGAGTAAGTTACCTGGAAGGTGTAGTTGATTGTAGTTTGTTCACTTCTGTACACGAAAATGATTGGAGCAACCAAATTGAAATTTACCCTAACCCCGCAAATAGCGAGGTTGTTTTAAGTTGGGGAAATAAAGACGTTTTAAGAGTAACTGTATTTAATACGATTGGTATTGAGAAGTACTCTAACTACCAAACAAGCAATTCTTTATTGACTATTGATGTAAGCGATTGGACCAACGGAATGTATGTCGTTCAAATAGTTGGAGTTGATGGTAGCTTTAGCACCGGAGTTTTATCGGTAACCAAATAATTAAAATGGACTTTTATAATCTTCGAAAGAAGGCCATTCTTTGTCTCTTTGGTTGATTATAGGGTTTTCAGTTTCCCATTTTTTTCCAAAACTATCAAATCTAATTCCTTGGTCATGTGTAGGTTGGTGCATGGTAGAAGTTAAGTACGTCATCATTGTATGATCTTCTAAGCTTTCAAAACCATGGGCCAAGCCTTTTGCTAAATACAATGCCCGATTATTGGATCCGGTTAACTCAATGCTAGCATGCTTACCATAAGTAGGGGAGTCTTTTCTAATATCAAGTACTACGTCCACTAAAGAGCCATTGGTGCAATACACTAACTTATCGTGGTCATAAGGAGGTATTTGAAAATGGAGGCCACGTATGACTCCTTTATTATTTACAGAATAAAAGCTTTCTTCGAAATTGGCGTTTAAACCATGTTCTTCAAATGTTGCTTTATGAAAAGTCTTCACAAAACCACCACGGTTATCTTCCGCATGAAATAGGTCTAGAATTAATAGTCCTTCAATGCTTGTTTTTCTAACGTTCATAATGGATGTATGGTGTTACCGTTTTTGGAAATAAGCGTGCACTTGTTGTACTGTTTTCTCTCCCCAATTTTCACTTGCTGTTTTATACCAATCTATAGTCCAAGAAATAGTTTCTTTTGCATTTAGTTTGGGTTGCCAGTTTAATTTCGCTTTCGCTTTGGTAATGTCTAATTTTAATAAGCCTGCTTCGTGAAGTTGCCCTTCTTTTTGCTGGACTTCGTAGGTTCCACTTCCCCAAGTTTCAATACTTATTTGAACCAATTCTTCAACCGTTAATTCATTTTCTGGATTGGGTCCAAAATTATATGCCTCTCCAAAATTTATTGGGTCTTGCGCCATTTTGACACCCAGAAGTAAATAGCCAAATAATGGGTCTAAAACATGTTGCCAAGGTCTTACCGCTCCAGGGTTTCTTAAAATTAGTTTTTCGTTTACGCTCAATGCTCTGGCTAAATCAGGAATAATACGCGCTTCATTCCAGTCGCCACCTCCAATAACGTTTCCGCTCCTAACGGTACTCATTGATTTTTTATGTTTAGCGTATGTTTCCGGGTTGAAAAATGATAATCGGTAGGATTGACTTACAATTTCTGCAGCTGCTTTAGAAGCAGAGTAAGGGTCATGACCTCCTTTGGGGTCATTTTCCACATAAGGCTCCAAACGCTCTTTGTTCTCGTAAACTTTATCGGTAGTAATGTTGATCATTACACATGGTTTAGTCAAAGCCCTAAAGCCTTCCATTACATTAATGGTTCCCATGATGTTTGAGCTCATAGTGCCCACCGGGTCTGCATACGAAGGAATAACTAAGGACTGAGCTGCCATGTGAATAACGAAATCTGGTTGAAAATCAAGAATAGCATGCTTCACTCGTTCTTGATATCGAATATCTCCAATGATAGAGTCGCATAATTGATCTCCTTTTATTTGAAAATATAAGTCTTTTTTAGTTTCGGGTGCTAAAGAGAACCCTCTGACTTCGGCTCCTAACTCTTTCAGCATAACCAATAACCAACTTCCTTTAAAGCCGGTATGTCCAGTAAGGAAGACCTTTTTACCTGCGTAATTTTTTTTGAGCAATTCTAACATTACCAATTTTTCCATTTAGGGTTTTGATCCCATAGTGTGTTCAAATCTTGATTATCTCTAAGAGTGTCCATGCACTTCCAAAAACCATTATGCTTAAAGGAAACCAATTCTCCATCTTTAGCTAAATCTTCTAAGGGTTGACGTTCCCACATTACCTCATTTGCGCCATCGTGCAGGTAATTAAATATCTCTGGTTTCATAATGAAGAAACCACCATTAATCCATGCTCCATCCTCTTTTGGCTTTTCAATGAATTTTTGAACTACATTGTTAGTGTCTAACTCAATAACCCCAAATCGACTTCCAGGTTGAACAATGCTCATGGTACATATTTTACCATGAGATTTGTGAAACTTCAACTCTTCTTCCATATTGATATCGCAAACTCCGTCCCCATAAGTGAGCATGAATTCTTCGTTTCCAATATAGGGTTGAACTTGCTTTAATCTACCCGCAGTCATAGTTTCTAAGCCGGTATCTACCAAGGTTACAGTAAATGATTCTGATTTGTTTTTATGTACCTTTACTTGGTTGTTTTCTAAATCAACAGTTACATCCGCATTGTGATAATAATAGTTTAAAAAATATTCTTTAATCATATACCCTTTGTACCCCAAACACACAATAAACTCTTTATGTCCATAAGACTCATACATTTTCATGATGTGCCATAATACAGGTTTACCACCAATTTCGATCATTGGTTTGGGTCTAAGATGAGACTCTTCGGAAATTCTGGTGCCTTTACCACCAGCAAATATGACTACTTTCATGTAAACTATTTTTGCTTCAAAACGGACGTTATACCGCAAATATAAGCTATTGAAAGTCTAGAGTTAACTAGTTTATTGGCTTAATATGTTATGAAATACTAAATTGAAAAAACGGGTTATTCTATAATTATTTTTTTTGTTTGAACTCCGGTATTACCTGCAATTTGAATGAAATAAATACCGGGTACTAAATTAGAAATATCAATAGCAGAGGGGTTAAACCCGTCTATATTGATAACTCTGTTTCCAGTAATATTCCAAATACTCACCAAATTATAGGATGCCGTATACGTGAGATTAATCAGGTTTTCAGCAGGGTTTGGATAAACACGGCTTAAATTGTCGTTACGTATGTTTGGTACAGAAGAAGTAGGATCATCTAGGTAAATGATAGATGTTACCGTTCCCAGTTGTTCGGTAACCGTTAATACAGGAGACCCTTCGTTAGAGGCATACCATTCATAAACAACTTCAGTAGACGGAATTCGTAAGCCAAAGCTTAGTAGATTGATGTAAATGGTATCTGATTTAACCGTTGTGGTTTTTACTCGTAAAGTATTAAATGTACCACCAGGGGTGGTTAACGATCCCCATCCGTCAACGGTGTAATTAAGAGTTCCTTCTTGGCCAATTGTTCCAAAAGCAGGTACGGAAATTAAATAGGAGTAGGTATCAGAGTTAGCATCGCCAAATTGGATAGGTAAATCAAGTTTAGTCTTGATATCACTGTATTTTGTAGGTAGTGGAAGTCCGGTTATTGTAGTCCCAATTCCTACTTCAGTCCAACTATTAGGATCTGTTTTAGAAAATAGGTAGTTGTTGGTCATTTGAATAAATCCACCTAAATCAATGTCTTCAGTATAGCGGGCTTCAGTGGCCTTATAGTTGGGCGATAAAGGGCTGTTAAACTGAAACTGATAAAAAATCGGGGTTTGAGAGATGGCGTCATACAGAAGCGTGTCTCTATTATTTCGTTGTAAATCAGTGTAGTCCCAAGTGTAATTTGCTCCCGTTTGTCCGGGGTCTAAAGAATTACTTGTTCCGGTAGATCTGTAGTAGGATTGTCCAGGTTGTGGCAGGTCATCCATGTCGATAGTAATTTGTGAATGACCGAAAATTCCGATGAGTGAAAATAGAAAAATGGAGAGAAATTTCATGTTAGATATGTTTCCTCAAATGTAGGGTAAGAATAACACAAAAGAAACCGTTTTGATTAGGATGTTAGGAGGTTAAATATTTCTATAAATGGAGAGAAAAAAAAGGCTATTATGGCAAAAAATATAGGTCGTTTATTAAATAATAAACGACCTATATTTTAAATGAAATCCTACCAAAACTAATGTGAAAGTATGTTCTTTTTCTAAAGAATAATTAGACTAAAAGGATAACAATCCAATTTGGTATTTCTTCTTTTCTAAAAGAAAAATTAGCATAGCGTTATCCTCTATGTTTTTATTGAAGTTTATTCCTAGTAAATAATTCGCTTTTTCTGGAATTGCAAAAAAATCTTTTTCTAAGCTTCCATCGTCTGTTATATTTACCCTAGTAATACCCTTTAGCTCATCTGTATTCGACCATTGGTTAGTGCCGTCATTTTCCAATAATTTACTATTTTCAGGGTTATCGTTATAAAAAATTTGAAGGCCACCAGTTTGCGTAGCATTTATTATAGAGCCCGTTGCTTCACCTAAATCGTTGAAAATGTAGTAATAGTCAAGAATATCTCTATCGAATGGCAATTGTTCATTTTTATCAAGAACTCGCTGGCAACGAGGAATACCAACAGTCCAATTAATATTTCCATCTTGATCTATATTACATGCTATCATGTTTTCTGAGTTCATATGAAACTCCCAATCTGTACCACTCATATTGCTATAATCATTAAACATTACAAATCTTTGACCTAAGAAAACAAAAGACTCATTTGCCGAAGAAGAATAGGCATCTAATTGTAAATAGTCTTGATAGTGTACTTTTTTCGTGTTCTCAAGTTTAGCTTCTTCTTTTTTCTCCTTTTCAGTTCGCATTGGCTTTGACACGAAGCCTTCAGGTAAAGATTCGGTGTGTTCTGAAAGAAGACTTAAATTGTCTTTAGATAAAACGAAAGTGGAAACTTGTTTCTTTGCAGCTTTAAGTACTTGTTCATTCACAATATGTTTTTCAGTTAACTCTTCTGCACTCATTTGTGTGTAATCGCCACTAATACCCATAAATAAGAAATTTCCGTCCTTGTTTTCTTTCATTGTAAAACTACCCACTTGACCCGTTTCTTCGTCTAGTTCCTCATAATTTATAGAGCCCCCTTTTTCCATATGAACCACGAAATGATGTTTTACTTGGAAGAAATGGGTCTCATCCCCTTTTTTTGTAAGTAAGTATTCTACTCCGAGTGTCAAGAAAACTACACTTCCAGAATTGGTGATAAAGGTTTTATGCGTTCTAAGGTCCTCTTCTTGAACCAACATGTTATTGGATGTTTCTGAAATTTTCTCAAAGTTAGAATCAAATACGGTGTAACTTTTATCTACCTTTTCCGGAAGGTTTGCAGTAACTAGAAAATAATTTGAATTATCAGAGACCTGTAATTGAACATGAGCGAAAGTTAAAAAGGCCTTGTCATTATAGGAATAGTCAAAAAATTCTGTTGGTTCACCCAATGTTAAATCGGCTAGATTAACCTCTTGATGGTAAAGAGTAATGGTTTCTGTTTTTCTATCTCGAATGACAGAGATTAACTCTTGGTTTCCATTTAATTCAATGATTTTTATCGCTTGTAATTTAAGCTTTCCATATTTTAAAGAAAGTTGACTTTCCTTTTTTAGATTCATTTCAGAATCAAAATGGCTTATAGTTATTTTGTCAGAATAAATAATGTTAGAGCCTGATACGTGTGGTGTGGCAGAGTATACATAAATACCTTTGGAGGAGGATGCGAATTGATATGGGCCAAACATGTTTGCGTGCTTGTCTCGTTTCAGTGATTCAGAACCTGTTTTTAAGGTTAAATCCTGTGCCTTAACAGAATATTGAAAAAAACAAATAAAGGCTAAAATAAAGGTTTTCAAAAAAGTTTTCATATGAGTAAGTTTAATAGATACGAAAATAGAAATTTGGAGTTCTAATCCAAATTAATTTCAATTAACTTATCAATAAAAATGAGGGTGCTAAAAAGAAAAAAAACCGTTTTGATTAGGCAAAACGGTTTAGTTTTATTTGTAACGTCTCCCCCCCCCCTTACAGGGAAAGAACTCTGATTCAAGTGTGTAGAACAACCTGTTTTAGGGCAATAGGTGTATTTTCCTGATTTTAAAATTGTTCTAAATCGAGATTTGCCTTTTCCCATGAAATCATAATATCCTCTAATTCTTTCGATTTTTTTGCATGATTAGCATAGAGCTCTTGAGGATTGTTTTCTGCTTTGGTAGCAATTTCTTTTTCAATTTCAGAAATTTCGTTTTCTAAGCTGTCAATTTTCTTTTCAAAACGTTGAATATCCGTTTCTAATTTTCTTCTCTTCTTTTCAAGGTCCTTTTTATCTTGAAAATCATTTTTGGTAGAGTTACCCTTTTGTTTAGTGTTTTTTTCTTTTGACTTCAGACTGTTCTTTTTCCCGCCTGTCTCAAATTCTCTGAAACTTTCAGATTGATGTTTATTTAAAAAATCATTGATCGGACCTAAGTGTTCTTGAACTTTACCATTAATAAACTCAAAAGTTTTGTCGGTTAACCCATTTAAAAAATCTCTATCGTGAGAAACAACAACCAATGTACCATTGTATTCATTAAGTGCTTTTTTTAGCATCTCTTTTGAAGCAATATCTAGGTGATTGGTAGGTTCATCCATTACCAAAAGGTTTCTGGATACTAAAAGCATTTTTGCCAATGCCAACCTTGATTTTTCTCCACCAGATAACACTTTTACTTTTTTGTCCATGTCATCTTCCTTAAATAAAAAGGTGCCTAGTAAACCTCTCATCCTAGCCGGGTTAGTCCACTCGTTAGTGGCAATATCCTCAATGGTTTGGAGTACGGTAATGTTTGTGTTTAAAGTATTTTCTTGAACTTGAGCGTAATAATTCATTTCTACATTATGCCCAAGAGTAATCGAACCCTCGTAATTTTCACCCTCACAAAAAAGCTTGAGAAAGGTTGATTTACCCATCCCGTTTTGACCTACTAAAGCCACTTTATCACCTCTATTAACTTCTAGGTTTACATCTGTAAAAATTTGATTCGGTCCATATGCCTTAGCTACTGATTCAGCTTTTAACACTACTTGTCCGGCTCTTTTTGCTTCGGGAAAGCTAAATTGAATACTACTGCTATCTACAATATCGATATCAATTCGCTCAATTTTATCTAATTGTTTTTGTTTGGACTGTGCTGCTTTTGCTTTGGTTGCCTTTGCTTTGAATCGAGAAATAAATAGCTCTTGTTGTTTAATATAGTCTTGTTGGTTTTTTTGTGCTCTTAATTGCTGATCAATACGCTCTTCACGGAGCACCAAGTATTGGGTGTAAGGAACCTTATAATCGAATGTTTTTCCCATTACAATTTCAATGGTGCGATTGGTCACATTATCCAAGAACATTTTATCGTGACTAATCATCATGATTGCTCCTTGGTAAGTAGATAAGTATTCCTCTAGCCAAATAATAGCTTCAATATCTAGGTGATTGGTAGGCTCATCCAGTAACAATAAAGTAGGCTGGATAAGTAATAGCTTAGCGAGTTCAACACGCATTTGCCAACCCATACTGAATTGGCTCATTTTCATACCTAATTTCTCTCGTGTAAATCCTAAACCAAGAAGAATTTTCTCTGCATTACTTTCGGGATTACCGTGGTCTATAATATCTAAACGCTCATGTTTAATGGTTAAATTATCAATTAAATCATGATAGGCTTCACTCTCGTAATCTGTTCTGGTTTCTAATTGGTGATTAATGTCGTTTATCTCTTCCTTTAATGTATTGGCTTCAGCAAAAGCACTGAGCGCTTCTTCTAAAACCGTTTTATCAGATTGAAACATTAACTCTTGAGCTAAATAGCCTAGACTTTCATCGGAGGAAATGGTCACAGATCCGGAATCTAGCTTTTGGCCTCCCATTATAACTTTCATAAGGGTTGATTTCCCTGCTCCATTTTTTCCAACCAAACCAATACGATCTCTGGAGTTTACCAAAAAAGAGATATCCTTAAATAAGTCAATACCCGAAAATGAAACTGTAATACCGTTTATTCCTACCACAACGCCTAAAATTATTATTTGAACTTTAACAATTTGCAAATGTACATGATGCAAATTCATAACAAACCAATTGGTTAATTAACTTACTTTTGAAGTCCAATATTTTATGATGAAAAAGAACATATTCAGTATTATTTTTTTGTTGCCTTTTATGATTTTCGGTCAAGCAATTGATTTTTCCGCAAAATATTTTGATTTTCAAACAGTCATCGATACAGATAGCGATAGTATTCAGCTAACTTTAACCAATAACTCGGGCTATGATATTTCAGTAACGGGTATTAAATTCATGCAAATTTATGATGCTCAACCCTTTTTTGTGAAAGATTCTGTTTTTAGCATTTCCATCGGAAACGCCTATGATATATGGGTGTATTTTGAGCCTGAACAAAATATATTACATCAAATGAAGGCGGTAGTCAAAACGGATTTCAGAGGCGATTATTTAATTTCATTAAAAGGTATTGGTAATTTTTCGAATTCTTACTACGACAATAGCTATAATAAAATAGAGCAGGACTTAAAGGCAAGTTTGAAAACGATAACGGGTCAAGGGTATAACTCCTTATCTTATAGTGGGGCAAGAGATAATATGTATGGTTCTATTGATAATGTAGGTGGAGATGTGGAATGCGTATACACGGGGAGAGTAGCTACTTTTAATACCAGACCAGGAGCAAATTCAAACAGTTTCAATTGCGAGCATACTTTTCCTCAAGGCTTTTTTAATCAAAGTTCACCTATGAGAAGCGATATTCATCACCTTTTTTCTACGGATGTGACTTCCAATAGTAGAAGAGGAAACTATCCATTTGGTATAGTTTCAGGTTCTTCTTCATGGAGTGTTGGTGGATCAAAGCAAGGAGGGGGCGTTTTTGAGCCAAGGGATGCTCAAAAAGGACAAGTAGCTAGAGCGCTATTTTATTTTGTTCTGAGATATGAAGATTATTCAAGTCACGTGCAAGGTCAAGAAACCATCTTAAGAACTTGGTTTGATCAATATCCGCCTATAGCTAAAGATATTGATCGTAATAATGATATTTATGCGCTTCAAAATAATAGGAATCCTTTTGTAGATTATCCTCAATTATTGAAACGAATTTCTAAGATTTCCGGTAATTCAGTGGCTACAGGTGTTAAAGGATTATACGTGTCAAGAGATACGGTAGATATGACGGGGCAAACGGATAGCACATTATATACGATTAGTATTATGAATACAGGAAATGAGAAGGTGACGATAACTAACTTCAGAATTTCCAATACCACAAATTTTGATTTTTCATCTGCGCAAAGTGATAGAACCTTACTACCAGGAGAAGGATATGAAATTCAGTTAAGAGTAACTCCCACACTTACTCCTTTGGTAGATGAGACATTAAGCTTTGATACGGATGTTTCAGGAATGGGTACGGTAGATGTTACACTACTAGGCGGTTGGAGTACTTTGTCTACTGCGGAGGTTGATGGGTCTTCTAAATTACGGGTGTTTCCAAATCCAGCAAAAAGCGCTGTGTCTGTAGTATGGCAAAACCAAAAAAATTATGATTTAGAAATTTATAATGTGGTTGGTAAATTGGTGTACTCCTCTGGCTCATTAGAACAAAAACAAATTAATGTATCTGATTTTGAATCAGGTTCATATATATTGAAAACTTCAAATGGCTCGTTACGAGAGCAAACTACTTTGATTATTAAGTAGTACAGTAGTAGTCAATAAAGACAGCAAATAGTTATTAGAATTTGATGCTTATGATTCTAGATAACTTCAATTATCCAGTCCAATAAACCTCAATTTACGTTCAGTATGGATGATTAATTGTATGAAGTTTAATAACTGGTTCTGTGTTTTCAGCTTGTTTTTATCATCATAATCTGTCGCATTTGGCAGGTTGTTTCGTTATCCAAAGAAGCCTTAAGTTACTAAAGCATCTAAAAGAATAAACAGAGGGTTACGGAATAAAGAATTTTTATAGGGTTCGAGTGTTGCAAAGTTTAAAATGCGAACTCAAGAACGGAAATAATTTATCTTACCTGTAAATCCTAGTTCCTGTATTTTGAAACCTTTCTAATTTTCAATGGTAGGTAGTTTAGTGCTATTGGCTTTTTCATTTATGTATGTTGTTTTGGGTATTGGATTATAGATTTTCACGATTACATAGGCTCAACAAAAGACGATGTTTATGGCTTATTTTTTCA